>JBKPGE010000258.1:0-7022 GCA_046729215.1 Actinomycetota bacterium
GGGAGCTCGGGAGCGATGGGACCTGGGAACGGCAACAGCCGATGAAGGACGAGCGGCCACGGCCGGCGCACACCGTGCTCATGCGCAGCACCCGCGCGCGCTTCCGGCGCCGTGCCGCGCCGACCCGTGAGGACCGGTGACCGCGTTGGCCGGAGCCGGGCTCTCAATTGGCGCGATGCGGCCAGGCCTCATCGATGTCGGATCGAACACGGTCCGCCTGCTCGTCGCTGCGAGCGGACGCCGGGGTCTGAGCACGGTGCTCAGCGAACGAACCCACGTCGCGTTGGCGACGGACATCGAGCGCAGCGGCCTGATCTCCGCGTCGAAGCTCTCCGAGCTGGCGCATGTCGCCCGGGATTACGCGGGGCGTGCGCGTGACGCCGGGGCAGACCCGCTCGAGGTCATCGTGACCGCGCCGGGTCGGCAGAGCGGGAACGCGTGGGTGCTTCACCGCGTTCTGGCCGAGGCCACCGGTCTCTCCGTTCGCCAGCTCACGGCAGCGGAGGAGGGACGCCTTGCGTACGCCGGCGCGGTGGCGGGGTGTCGCTCGGTTCGCGAGCCGATCGGCGTGATCGACGTCGGCGGAGGCTCGACCCAGCTGATGGCCGGCACCGTCGCCGAGCCGGCCTGGCTCCAGGCACTCGATGTCGGCTCCCTGCGCCTGACAGAGCGCTACGTCGAGAAGGATCCAGCTTCGAAGAGCGAGTTGGCCGCAATCGCCGAGGCCGTGGAGCAAGCGTTCGAAGGCGTCACGCCGCCGCTTCCACGCAGCGTGTTGGCCGCCGGCGGCACGGCGAGAGCTCTCCGGCGGATTTCGGGGAAGCGCTTGGGCCAAAAGCAGTTGCGGGGCGCGCTGGAGACGCTGACAGCTGCGCCGGCGCAACGTGTGGCCAAGAAGCACGAGATCTCGCCCGAGCGGGCCCGCGTCCTCCCCGCCGGCATCCTCATCCTGCGTGAAGCGCAATGCCGGCTCGGAGTCACGTTCGAGGTGGCCCGCGGCGGTGTTCGCGAGGGCGCCATCCTCGGCCTGCTCGACGAGCTCGCCGAGGCCGCTGCCTAAGTGAGCCTCTCGCCCGTCTCGCCGTCGTAGTAGTCGACGTGGCTAGAGCGGCGGACGAGCACGTGGTCGGCGCGATCCCCTGGCCAGACGCCGATTTTGTCGCTGTCCGGGTAGACGACGACGGCGGGCTCGACCTTCGTCGAGAGCATCAGCACCTTGATCGTCTCCTCGGTTCGGTTCGTGACCTTGTGCGCACCTTCGGCGCCTGACGGGAAGCAGACCACGTCGCCAGGCTCGAGCTCGCTCTCGCCGGCAGGCTGCCGGAGCGTCGGACGCCCCTCGAGAACGAGCAGCCATTCCTCGTCGGGATACTCGTAGTGGTAAGGGCAGATGCTCTGTCCGGCAGGGAGCTCGTAGAGCGAGGCGCCGATCCTCGACGCGCCGATCGAAGGGCCGAAGCGAGACATTCCGGCGCGGTAGCCCTCGGGATCGCTGTCGTCGTACTCCGGCTCGAGCGCGTTGAGGTTGACTCGGTCCACGGGCGAGACCTTACTCGGGAGGCGAAAGGCGCCCGAGCTCACCGAGCTTGCCGTCAACCGCTTCGACGATCACGGTCGCGCCCTTCTTCGTCTTGCCGAGGAGCGGCACGAGCTCGGGCCCATGCCCGCAGACAGCCGTGGCGGTGCCGCCGAGCTCGAGCAGAAGCGAGCGGACACGCTCGGCGCCCGCGCCCTCGGCCAGTTCATCGACGAGCTCGATCTCGAGGCCACGGGCCTCGCTGAGCGGCTCGACGGTCTGCACGCAGCGGGTGAACGGGCTCGAGAGGATCCGTTCGATCGGAAACGGCGCGAGCTGCCCGACCAGAGCGGCAGCCTGTCGCAGGCCCCGCTCGTCCAGGGGGCGGATGGAGTCATCGCCGACCCACTTCTCCGAGTCTCCGGCCGATGCGTGCCGGATGACGAGCAGCGGCGGTGGTATCGCACGGAGGACGTCCAGGTCACGCGTGTAGCTGAGCGTCTCTTCGGCGTCGTCCTGCGTGACCCAGCGGATTTCGTCCACCTCGGCGTGCGGCTTGAACGAGCCCGATACCACTCGCATCGTCCAGTAGCGGACGACTTTCCGACGACCGCGGCTATCCCGGTACCTCGTGCTCGGCAGCTCCTGGCCGAGAACGCACAGAAATCCTGTCTCCTCCGCGACCTCCCGTAGAGCCGTCTCTTCTGCGGACTCACCTCGGTGGGCCTTGCCCTTCGGGAACGTCCAGTCGTCGTAGCGCGGCCGATGGACGAGAAGAACTTCCGTCCCGCCGTCGCCTGCGCGCCGGACCACCCCGCCCGCCGCCCGCACGAGCTCTCGGCGCAGCGTCAGCGCCATGCGGCGTCGCCGGCGCGCTCGAGGCGCTTCCAGGCCTTCGGCCAGGCTCGGCGGGCGTTGCTTCGGCGAAGGCGCTGCCGCTCGATCAACCGGCCCGCTGCGAGCGCCGTCCGCCCGGTCCCACGTACGCGTGCGAGCAGATCGCGGATCCGTTCCTCGGCGACGACCGCATCCTGGTGCTCGCCCAGCACGTCCTGAAGATCCTTAGCGCGCTCGACGAAGCGCTTCTTCGCACCGACGGCCTCCGCGGCGTAGCGGGCTCGCTTGGCTCGAATCCGCACGCGGTGGAGCTCTTCGTCAGTGGCCTCTCCATCGAGCTTTCGCCCTGCTTTGCGGAGCCTTCGGTAGTCGTCCGCCGGGACGCGCTCGAGACTCGCGCCCTCCTTCAGACCGGGCAGGCGTTCGAGCTCGGCCAGAAGGGCCGCGTAGCGCGGGCCGTCGAGCGCGCCGATGAGCTGCTGTCTCGCTTCGTCCCTCTCGCCGTCAAGAAGCTCGAGCACCGCGCCGAATGCGGCCGCCTCCTCCAGCGTCGCCAGCTCCGCGACCAGGTAGTCGATCAGGACGTCGCGGTCCCGCACCTCGCCGAGCAGCGCGCCCAGCCAGCGCAGCTCGTCACGAAGGCGCTCAGCGCGGGTCGGATCCTCGAGCAACGGACGTGCGGAGCGCAGGAGCGAGCGGAGCCGCCTCGTCGCCACGCGCTGTTTATGCAGCTCCTCGGGATCGGCACCCAGCCGCACTCCCGGGTCACGGGCGAGAAGCTCCTCCCGATATCCCCGCAGCGCGCGCTGGAGCTCGTCCTCCTCGCGCGGCTCGAGCCCGGCGAGCGGGTGGAGAGCCTCCATCGGCCTCATCGTAGTGAGGCAAGGTCGGCCGTTATCCACAGCTGTGGACAACCCTTGGGGCGCACGTTCACCGGCTGGTCTCCGTTCGAGAGTGGTAAGACGTACATCGGTGCGCGGCCGGGTCGGCATCTTTGCGGCGGCCGGCGCGGCGATCGCCGTCGCGCTGCTGCTGGCGATTCTCGGCGTCGGGGAGGTGCA
The DNA here is from genome assembly GCA_046729215.1 of Actinomycetota bacterium. Taxonomy (GTDB): domain Bacteria; phylum Actinomycetota; class Thermoleophilia; order Gaiellales; family Gaiellaceae; genus JACDAN01. Next base: position 3,415 of record JBKPGE010000258.1, read on the forward strand.
GGGCGCGCTGACCGACTGGCAGGCGTTCTGGCTCGGGCTCGTGCAAGGGGCCACCGAGCTGCTTCCGATCTCCTCCTCGGGACACCTGATCCTCGTGCCGTGGCTCTTCGACTGGCGGTACCTGGAAGAGCACGACCAGTTCAACCAGACCTTCGACGTCGCGCTCCATCTCGGGACACTGATCGCGGTCGCGGGCTACTTCTGGCGCGACCTCCTGCGCTTCATCGCCGCATGGTTCCGCTCAGTCCGGCGTCGCTCGGTCGTCGGCGGCGACGAGCGCATCGCGTGGTTCCTCTTCGTCGCGACGATCCCGGCGGTGATCATCGGCGGCGCCGGAGAGAGCTTCATCGCCGACCACCTCGGCGAGCCCTGGCAGATCGCGATTCTGCTCGCGGTATTCGCGATCGTTCTGTGGATCGCCGACCAGCGCCCCGCTCGGCGCCACATGGAGACGCTGACGACGCGCGAAGCTCTCATCATCGGAACGGCGCAGGCGGCGGCGCTCGCCCCCGGCGTCTCGCGTTCGGGAATCACGATTTCGGCCGGCCGCTTCCTCGGGCTCGACCGCGACGCGGCGGCGCGCGTGTCCTTCCTCCTGCTCGTGCCGATCACGCTCGGCGCCGTCGTTTTCAAGGGGACGACCGACGTGCTCCTCGGCAACCTGCCCGCGGGCTGGGAAGGGCCGTTCGTCGTTGGCGTCCTGGCCGCCGCCGGCAGCGGCCTTGTTGCGATCGTGTTCCTGCTTCGCTTCGTCCAGCGCCACACCTACACGCCGTTTGTGATCTATCGGCTGATCACCGCCGGGATCGTGCTGCTGATCATCGCGAGCGGCTGGCGCGCCGCGACGTTTTAGCTTTCGCTGAAATCTCCGATTTTCAGCGACCACATGAAGCCGGGCGCCCGCCGCGGTCGCGTGGCCCAGAAGCGTTCGACTCTTGCTTCACCCAGCGGCGCTGGGTAGCGGACCGGGCAAAGCCCGCTCCGCGGCGGGCCTAGAACACCAGGTAAAGAACCTCTCCGACCAGCGCCGGCTTCTCGGAGCCCTCGATCTCGATCTCGACGCGAAGGCGGTAGAGCACGCCGTCGCCGCGCCGCTCGCTCCCGCGAAGCGTTGCCTTCAGCCGCACCTGCGAATTCACCGGCACAGGCGCCGTGAAGCGAATCTTCTCCGTGCCGTAGTTGATCCCCATCCGGACGTCGGTGACGTTCAGCACCTGCGAGACGAAGTACGGGAGCATCGAGAGACTCAGGTACCCGTGGGCGACGGTCGTCCCGAACGGGCCTTGGGCAGCCATGTCCGGATCGACGTGGATCCACTGGTGGTCGTGCGTCGCTTCGGCGAAGAGGTCGATCTGCTTCTGGTCGATCGTCTCCCACTCGCTCGTCCCGAGCTCGCGTTCCTCGGAGCTCTCGAGCTCGGCCAGGGTCAGCTTGGTCGTCATGCGGTGGCCTCCTCGAGGATGCGTGAGCGCAGCGCTTTGCGATCGACCTTGCCCACCGGCGTCAGCGGCAATGACGGGACGACGTGCACCTCGCGCGGGTACTTGTAGCCGCCGATGCGCTCCTTGCAGAAGCCGATCAGTGCGTCGGCGTCGACCTCCTGGCCGGAACGGAGCTCGACGAACGCGACGACCTCCTCGCCGTGGACATCGTCCGGCCGTCCGACGACCCCCGCCGCCGCGATGGCCGGGTGATCCAGCAGTGCCTCCTCGACGTCCCGTGGAAAGACGTTGAAGCCGCCGCGGATGAGCAGATCCTTCTTGCGGTCGACGACGTAGAGGTAGCCGTCGGCGTCGAGGTAGCCGAGATCGCCGGTGTAGAGCCAGCCGTCCCGGATCGTTTCCGCGGTCAACTCGGGCGCCTGCCAGTAGCCGAGCATGACGCAGCGAGAGCGGACGCAGATCTCCCCCACCTCGTCGTCACCGTCGATGCGAACCTCGATGCCTGGAGCGGGCTTGCCGACCGAGCCGAGCCGAGCCTGGCCGGGCGGTGTCGACGAGACGAGCGCCGACGTCTCCGTCAGGCCGTAGCCCTCGCGGATCTCGACCCGCGGCAGCCGCCGCACGAGCGCCTCGGCGACCTCGGGCGGCAGCGGCGCGCCACCGGAGACGACATAGCGGAGCTCGGAGAGGTCGTAGTCCTCGACCGGCAGCGACAGGAGAAGCTGGAGCATCGACGGGACGACGGCGGTGATCTGCGTCCGGTGCTCCTGGGCGAGCTCGAGGTAGCGCTCCGGATCGAACCAGCGCATGAGCACGCTCGGGTGTTGCTCGACGGCATGGAAGCCGACGACGGTTACGAGCAGGCCGTAAGCGTGCGAGAGCGGCAGGGCCAGAAGCCCGCGGACGACGCCCGGCACATGGCCGGCGTCGTGGCCGGAGCGCCCCGCGAACGAGAGGTTCTCGTGGGAGAGGAGCACGCCCTTGGCGCGGCCCGTCGTCCCACCCGTGTAGAGGAGCGCCGCCGGGTCCGAAGCCGCGCGCGGGCGAATCGGCACAGGGTCGGCCTGTTCAAGCCAGGAGAAGGCTTCGGTCGTCACGACGGCGGCCCCCTCGGCCGCCTCCTCCGCGTTCTCGACGAGCTCGGGCGTCGCGAGCACGACCGTCGCCCCGGAGTCGAGCACGATGTGCGCGAGCTCCGCCGGTGGCAGCAGGAAGATCGCGGGCGTGACGACGGCGCCGAGTCGCCAGATCGCCTCGTAGGCAATCCCGACCTCCGGGCAGTTCGCCATCAGGACGACGACCCGGTCTCCCGCCTCGACTCCCACGTGGCGCAGGCCGCCCGCGAGCCGTGCGGCGCGCTCGTGCAGCTCGCCCGAGCGGAGCCAGCGGCCCTCGAACCAGAGCGACTCGTAGTCGCCGAGCCGCTCGAACGACTCCTCTGCCGCTCGGGCGAGGTGCAGGTCAGCCAACGCGCATCGACTGCCCGCCGGCCTTGGCCATCAGCGCGACCATGCCGGCCGGCGCCGCGCCGTCGGGGAAGCGCTCCCGAAGCTGGGTGAGCAGCTCGTCCGCGTCCCACCGGCCGTCGGCGGCGAAGAGCTCACCGGCGTCCCACGGGCGCAGGACGTTGATCGAGCCGCCCCAGACGAAGAAGCACTGACCGGTGATGTCCTGAGCGTCGTCGGCCGAAAGGGCGACGACGAGCGGCGCCATGTTGGCGGGATCGAGAGGATCGAAACCGTCTTCGGGCGGCGGTAGGTCGCCGAACGTCTCCTCGGTCATCCGGGTTCTCGCATTCGGGGCGATGCAGTTGACCGTGACCCCGTAGCGCTGCAGTTCCTGCGCGGCGATGAGCGTGAAGCCGGCGATCGCGGCCTTCGCGGCGCCGTAGTTCGCCTGCCCGACGTTCCCGAAGACCCCGGACGGGCTCGAGGTGTTGATCACCCGCGCTTGCAGCGTCTCTCCGGCTTTGGCGCGCTCGCGCCAGTACGCGGCGGCGTGTCGGGTTGGCCCGAAGTGGCCCTTGAGGTGGACGGCGATGACGGCGTCCCACTCGTCCTCGGTCATGTTCACGAGCATCCGGTCGCGCAGGATCCCGGCGTTGTTGACGAGGATGTCGAGGCGGCCGTAGCGGTCGATCGCGCGCTGAATCATGTGCTCGGCGGC
>JBKPGE010000259.1:0-23514 GCA_046729215.1 Actinomycetota bacterium
CGCCTAAGGTGCCCGTGCCGTGGACGCATCAGTGCTGCTCGTCCGCTTTCGTTCCGAGCCCGAGCAGGCGGCTGTGCTCCTCGACGTCGATGGGACGCTCGCTCCCATCGTCGAGCGGCCGGAGGATGCCGCGGTGCCGGAGGAAGCCCGCGCCGAAGTGGCGCGCCTAGCGGATCGCTACGCCCTCGTCGCATGCGTGAGCGGCCGCGTGTCAGCCGACATCCGTCGAATGGTGGGCGTCGACGGCGTCCAGTACGTCGGCGTCCACGGGCTCGAGGGCGACCCCAACGCCGAGCGCTTCACACGTCAGCTCGAGACGTTTGCCGAGGGCACCGACTGGCCGTGGACTGTCGAGAACAAGGCCGGAGTGACGCTCAGCTTCCACTACCGGGAAGCGCCCGACGAGACCGACGCGCAACGGCGCGCAGACGAGATTGCGCGCGAAGCGGACGCGGCCGGACTGACCGCGCATCGCGGCCGCAAGGTGCTCGAGGTCCGGCCGCCGGTGCAAGCCGATAAGGGGACCGCCGTCCGCCGGCTGCTGGCCGAGCGCGCGATCCCACGCGCGCTCTACGCCGGTGACGACACGACCGACCTCGACGCTTTCCGAGGTCTCGAGGAGGCCGGGCTCGACGTGGCGCTCAAGGTCGCGGTGGCGTCTCGAGAGATGAACCCCGCGTTGCTCACCAGGGCCGACCTCGTCGTGGACGGCCCTGGTGAGCTTCTCAGCCTTCTACGAACCCTCTAGACGGCCGCGCCGGCAAAGACGGCGCGGCCTCTTCTGGTCGGCACCGCCAAGTCGGTGCCTAAGCGGCCTCGAGCAGCGGCTCGGGTTCCTCCCCGACCACCCCTTCGAGGTCGCGGGGACGAACGAGCAAGAGCCCGACCAGGATCCCGGCGGCGGCGATCACGCCGCCCCAGATGAACGCGGCCTCAAAGCCGTCCGTCAGCGCGTTGGGCAGAGGAGTGCCGGACGCAACGGCATTGTCCGTCTTCGTGGTGGCGATCGTTGAGAGCACGGCGATGCCGAGCGCGCCGCCGATCTGCTGCGAGGTGTTGAAGAGCCCCGAAGCAAGTCCAGCCTCCGCAGGCTGGACACCGGCGAGCGCCGCGATCGAGATCGGCACGAACGAGAAACCGAGCCCTGCGCCGATTATGAGGAACCCGGGCAGCAGGTCGGCCACATACGAGCCGTCGACCGAGACCTGCGTGAAGTACAGCAGTCCGACCGTCAGGAGCGTCATCCCGGCCACGATGACCGGCTTCACGCCGACGCGGGTGACGAGCTGGGCGGCCACGGTCGACCACACGATTGCGGTCACAGCCACCGCCAGGTACGCGACGCCTGTCTTCATCGGCGAGTACTCGAGAACCTGCTGCATGTAAAGCGTCAGCATCAGAAACATCGAAAACGTCACGGTGCCGAGGATCAGTCCCGCGATATTTGCCGCGCTAACCGTTCGGATCCGGAAGATCGAGAACGGCACGAGCGGCTCCTTGACTCGGGATTCCCAGACAACGAACCCCGCAAGAAGCACACCCGCTGCGACGAAGAGGCCGATCGTCTCGATCGAGCCCCAGCCGTATCCGCTCGCCTGCGTGATCACATACACAAGCGTCACGAGACCGCTGGTCACGAGCACCGCGCCGGGCGCGTCGAAGCTCTTGACGTGAGCGTCGCGGCTTTCCGTCAGAAGCAGGGGCGTCAGGGCCAACGCCGCCAGTCCGACCGGGACGTTGATGTAGAAGATCCACTCCCAGCTGAGCCAGTCCGTTAGGACGCCGCCGAGCAGGACGCCCGCAACCGCGCCGAAGGCACCCACCGCGCCCCAGACGCCGAGCGCGACGTTGCGCTCGCTCCCTTCAGCGAACGTCGTCGTCAGGATCGAGAGAGCGGCCGGCGTGATGATGGCCGCGCCCAGTCCCTGGAACGATCGGGACACGATCAGCGCTTCGTCACTCCAGGCGAAGCCGGAGGCTAGTGAAGCCGCGCTGAAGAGAATGAGGCCGGCGATGAAGAGCCGTCGGCGGCCGAGGAGGTCGGCGGCGCGGCCGCCGAGGAGCAGGAAGCCTCCGAAGAAGAGCGCGTAGGCACTGATCACCCACTGGAGGTTCTCCTGCGAGAAACCGAGGTCGACCTGAATCGAGGGCAACGCGACGTTCACGATCGCGATGTCCAGGACGACCATGAACTGCACGGTGGCCAGCAACGCGAGTGCCAACCACTTGTGGCGAGCTGTACCAACCATCAAATGATCCTTTCCGTAGCCATCACCCATACGTCGAACGGAGCCCTGCGGAATCGACAGGGGCTTGTGAAACTACAGTCTTCACTTGCATTTCGCAAGCCATAACTTCCAAAACGCAAGGAACAGGCTATAATTCCCGCCATGGCGAAGCGCTATGCGCAGTACTGCCCGGTGGCTCACGCGCTCGAGCTCGTCGGCGAGCGCTGGGCGCTCCTCATCGTCCGGGAGCTGCTCGGCGGCCAGAAGCGCTACACCGACTTGGCCGCGGCACTGCCCGGAATCGGTACGAACATCCTGGCCGCCAGGCTGAAGGACCTCGAGCACGCCGGGGTGATCCAGAAGCGAAGGCTGCCCCCGCCCGCGGCGGCCAACGTCTACGAGCTCACGCCGTACGGCGACGAGCTTCGCGAGCCGCTCTATGCGCTAGGCCGCTGGGGAGCGCGCTCCCTGGGGCCGCCCACCGCCGGAGACTCCCTAGCCCCCGGCTGGCTCGTCAACGCCGTGCGAGCGACCTGCACCTCGGGCTGCCTTCCCGACAAGGTCTTCGAGCTGCGCGTCGAAGACGATGCCGTGACGGCCCGATTCGTGGACGACGAGCTGCTCGTCGAGGCCGGCTCGTCGGATGATGCGGACACGGTGATCGAAACCGACCCCGCCACGCTTTTCTGCATCGCCTCAGGGGAGATCTCGACGCGCGAGGCGCTCAAGACGAAGGCGCTGAAGGTGACCGGTGACCGGGACGACGCAGAGCATTTCCTCTCCTTCTTCAGCTTCGACGAGCCGCGCCACTCATCGCGCAACCTCGAGCACGTCTGAGAGCCGCTCGACGTATTCGCCCGTCCAGCGCTCGCCGTCGGCGGTGAGTTGCTCGCCCGGCGCGCGAAGCTGCAGCGCCGTCATCCCGGCACGTTCGGCGCCGGCGAGCTCGTCGTTGGCGCCGTCGCCAACGAACAGGCAGTCAGCGGCTGCGACGCCGAGCTCGTCGCACGTGAGGGCATAGATCCGCGGATCCGGCTTGCTGAAGCCGACCGAGCACGAGAAGACGGCTGAGTCGAAAAGCGTCCCGAACGGCGTCCCCGACCACACCTCGGGAACGTCCTGCGAGCAGGCGCTGATCATCCCGAGCAGATGGCCGCGGCGCCGGAGCTCCTCGAGTGTCGGAACTGCGTCCTTTCGCGGCACGAGCGATGTGAACGTCCAATCGCGGCGCATCGTCAGCACGGCCTCCACGTCGCCGGTGAGCCCGAGCTCCTCGGCGATCGAGCGCAGGTGCGGCTCGATCGGCCCCAGCTCTCGCTCCATTCGGCGACGCAGCCAGACTTCGTGGAACGTCTCCGGGTCCGCGCCCCAGGTCTCCGCGAGCCTCTGGTTCAGCTGCTGCGCCGACTCGGCCGGCCACCGGACCAGCGTCTGCCAGAGATCGAAGACGACTGCGCGGTACCTCATCGCTTCCGGCGCTTCTCGATCTGCTTCCAGTTGCGCGTGTTGAAAATCTGGTCCTTCGTCAACCAGGCCCGGCGCGCCTGGGCCACGCCGAGCTCCATGTAGGCGAGCGCAGGCACCTCGTGTGAGTCGGTCGAGATGACGAGGTCGAGGCCGGCCTCACCCGCCACGCGCGCATGCCAATCGCGCAGGTCGAGCCGGTCCGGCTGCGAATTGATCTCGAGCAACGTTCCCGTCTCCAGCGCCTTCTCGATCACCTTGTCGATCGCGATGTCGGCGCCCTGGCGGCGGTTCAGCTTCCGCGCGGTCGGGTGTCCGATGCAGTCGACATGGGGGTGCTCCAGCGCAGCCAGCAGCCGTTCAGTCGGGCCACGGTCGAAGGCGGAGTGGAGCGACGCCATGACCCAGTCGCACTCGGCCAGGTCTTCGTCCGGAAAGTCGAGGGTTCCGTCCGTTCGGATGCTCACCTCAATTCCGCGCAGGATTCGGAAGGGCGCGAGCCGCTCGTTCACCTTCTCTATCTCCTTCGCCTGCGCGTGGAACTTGCCTTCGCGCAGGTAGTGCGCGTGGTCGGTCAGCGCGACGTATTCGTAACCCCGGTCTCGCGCGGCGACCGCCATCTCCTCGATCGTGTTGTGGGCGTCGTTCGACCATGTCGAGTGCATGTGCAGGTCGCCGCGAAGGTCCGAGACCTCGACGAGCGCCGGAAGCTCGCCCGCTCGAGCCGCTTCGAGCTCACCGCGTCCCTCGCGTAGCTCCGGCGTGATCCATTGGTAGCCCAGCCGCTCGTAGAGCTCCTCCTCGGTGGCAGCGGTGAACACCTCGCCAGACTCGGTGTCCTTGACGCCGTACTCGGAGACCGAGAAACCGCGCCGGACGGCGTCTTCCCGCAGCGCGACGTTGTGGCGTTTCGAGCCCGTGAAGTGCTGGAGCAGGTTGCCGTAGGAGTCGGGCGGAACGACGCGGAGGTCGAACCGCAGGCCGTCGTGTGAGACGACCGTCGCCTTCGTCTTCCCTTTCGCCTCGATCTCCGCGACCCACGTGAGCTTCGTGAAGTAGTCAGTGAGGGCGGCCGGGTCCTTGGCCGTGGCGATGATGTCAAGGTCGCGAACCGTTTCGGTGCGCCGGCGCAGCGAGCCTGCCTCGGACACCTCCTGTGCCGCTTCATGTTCCTTGAGCACTTCGACGACGGCCTGGACGGCAGGCAGCCCCACGGCGAGGAGCGTCCGCTTCTCCTGCGGCTTTTCGTCGAGCGCCTTCAGGATTCGTTCTTCGGTCTTCGCTCCCAAACCGGGCAGCGCGCGAAGCCTCTGAGCCTCCGCGGCTTTGCGGAGATCCTCGACAGTCGTGATCCCGAGCTCCTGCCAGATCCTCCGGGCCGTCTTCGGCCCGAGCGCGGGAAGGCGCAGAAACTCGGCGACGCCGGCCGGGATCCGCTCCTTGCGCTTCGTCAGGGCCTCGATCTCGCCGGTGTCGACGATCTGGACGATCTTGCTTTGGATCGTCTGGCCGATCCCTGGCAGGTCCTTGGCCTTGCCGTCCAGCGCGAGCTGAGCGATCGCGCTGCCAGCCGAACGGATCTGGTCGGCCGCGCGACGATAGGCGAGCACGCGGAACTGCTGCTCTCCGTCGAGCTCCAGCAGATCGGCCAGCAGATCGAACTGCTCGGCCACTTCGGCGTTCCGGGGCAGCGTCACGGCCACGCCGACGATGATATGCGCGTGCTTTGTGTCTGCCTCCCGACCTACAACGAGCGCGAGAACCTCGAACGCATGGTCGACGCGCTCCAGAACGTCCTGGGCGAAGAGGGCATCGTGCTCGTGATCGACGACAACTCGCCCGACGGGACGGGCCAGATCGCCGACCGCCTGGCGGAAGAGCGCCGTGGCGTTCACGTGCTCCACCGGCCGCACAAGGAAGGGCTCGGACCGGCGTATCTCGACGGCTTTCGCCGCGCGCTCGTGCTCGGCGCCGACCTGATCTTCGAGATGGATTGCGACTTCTCCCACGACCCGGCCGACGTTCCGCGTCTGGCGGCCGCAGCCGAGCACGCCGACCTCGTGATCGGCTCGCGCTACGTCGACGGCGGCGCCACGAGGAACTGGGGCGTCCTTCGCCGCCTGATCTCCCACGGGGGCTCCCTGTATGCGCAGCTGCTCCTAGGCGTCGGCGTGCGCGACCTGACCGGCGGCTTCAAGTGCTACCGCCGCATCGTGCTCGAGACGATCGACCTGGACGCGATCCACTCGAAGGGCTACGCCTTCCAGATCGAAACGACCTACAAGACGCTCCGGCGAGGGTTTCGCGTTGTCGAGCTCCCGATCGTCTTCGTCGACCGACAGGTGGGGGGCTCGAAGATGAGCAAGGCGATCGTGCTGGAGGCGGTGTGGAAGGTCCCTGCTCTACGCCTGGCTACCCTTCGAGCCCGTGCTTGAGCTCACCGACGAGATGTTCGAGGAGCAGGTCCTGCGGGCCGAAGTCCCCGTCGTCGTCGACTTCTGGGCGCCCTGGTGCGGGCCGTGCTACGCGATCACGCCGGTGCTCGAGAGCCTCGAGCACGAGGCCGGCGATCGCGTCGTCTTCACGAAGATGAACATCGATCAGAACCCCGTGGCTGCCTCGCGTTACGGCGTCCTCTCGATCCCGACCGTCATCCTCTTCGCGGACGGCGAACCGCAGCAGACGGTGGTCGGCGCGCGTCCGCGTGAGCACTACGTCCAGGCGTGGTCGCGCTACCTCCTACGGTAGTGGTCCCAGCCGCCGAGCTCGACCGTGACGCCGTAGCGGAACAGCTCGACACCCTCGCCTTCCTCGCAGCGTCCGATGACGTGGAAGGCCTCCGCCGATACGGCGGCGAGCAGCTCGTAGTCCTCGCCGAAGCCGAGGTCCTCGATCGTGGCGCCGTCGGCCCGAGGTACGCGCTCGAGCTCGACGACGCAGTGGACACCCGAGCGGTCGGCCATGTGGGTGAGGTCTTGCTCGAGGCCGTCGGAGATGTCGAGCATCGCGTGGGCCGTTCGCGCCAGCTCTCGTCCCTCCTCGAGTCTGATCGGCGGCCGGATGAAGCGTTGCTCTCGGAACGCTGCCCCTGAACCGCCGAGCGGGCCGGTGACGACGATCAGATCGCCCGGCTGTGCCCCGCCCCGACCCGGAACGCGCTCCGAACGGCCGACCGCGGTCACGCTGAGATAGACGATCTCTGCGGCCGTCGTATCCCCGCCCAGGACCGCCACGCCGGTCTCACGCATTCCCTCGTAGAGCTCGAGGACGTCCTCCAGCTCGGTCTCGCCCGGCGCTCCGAGGCTGACGATCAGCCCCTCGGCCTCGGCGCCGGACGCGGCGAGGTCGCTGAGGTTGACCGCCGCGGCGCGGTAACCCAAGTCGCGCCAGGAGATCCACTCCAGGCGGAAGTGCACGTTTTGGACGAGCGCGTCCTGTGTGATGATTCGCCCATCGCCGAGGTCGGCCGCGTCGTTCGTGATCCGCTGCGCGAGCCCGCGGCGCTGGAGCTCCGCCAGCAGGCCGAGCTCGCCGAGCTCAGAGAGCCGCACTGAGCTCCGCTGTCCGCTCTGCGGCACGGACGACCGCGATTCCGGCGGCGCCGGCTTCGATGCACGCTCTTGCATTGGAGACGTCGATGCCGCCGATCGCCACGACCGGAGTCGCGACCGCCTCGCAGATTGCACGCAGCCCGTCGAGGCCGATTGCGGGGTCGGCGTCGGTCTTGCTCGGCGTCGACCAGACAGGCCCGGCGCCGATGTAGGACGCTCCTTGTGCCTCGGCCGCATTGGCCTCCTCGACGCTGGACGCGGAGCGGCCGAGCATCAGGCCCGCCGCGAGGGCCTCTTCAGAGCCGGGGTCATCGCGGCCCAGATGGACGCCGTCCGCGTCGAGCACGATCGCGGCTTGCACGTCGTCGTTGACGATGAACGTCGGTCCGAGCTCGCGGAACCCGGCGCCTCGGGCGACGACCTCATCAGTGGTTGCTCCTTTCAGCCTCAGCTGGATCACTGTGGCGCCGCCATCCGCGGCGCGGCGTGCAGTCTCGAGATCGGTGACGAGCGCGTGGAGCCTCACTAGTCCACGCACGCCCGGTCGTCCAGCGTCTCCAGATCGAGGTTGTAGAGCGCGTCGTACAGTCCGGCGTGGAAGGTGCCGGGACCCTTTGCGTCACGCGCCGCGTCCTCGCCGGCCACTCCAAAGGCGACGAGCGCCTCGGCGGCGGCCTCCAGCGGCGCGCCAGGCTTCGCCGCTAGGAAACAGCCGGTTACGGCGGTCGCCATGCAGCCCGTCCCGCTGACGGTGGCCAGGAGCTCATGGCCATTTGAGACGGCGATGACGCGCTCGCCGTTAGAGACGTAGTCGGTCGGACCGGTGACGGCGGCGACGCAACCGAGCGCTGTGGCGGCTTCCTTGGCGAGCTCCTCCGCCGAGCCCTCGGCGCCGATCGACTCGACACCGCGGATCTTCGCGTCCCGGCCAGCGAGCGTTGCGATCTCGGCGGGGTTGCCGCGGACGACGGCGATGTCGAGCTCGTCCAGGAGCCGCTTGGCCGTATCCGTTCGATAGGCCGTGGCGCCGGCGCCAACCGGATCCAGCACGATCGGGCCGCCCGCGGCTTTGCCGGCGAGCAGCATCGCCTCGATCCATTGCTCCGAGAGTGTCCCGATGTTGAGGACGAGCGCACCGGCCGCCGCTGCCATCTCCTCGACCTCCTGCGGGGCGTGCGCCATGACCGGCAGCGCGCCGAGTGCGAGCGTCGCGTTCGCAGTCTCGTTCATCACGACATAGTTGGTGATCTGGTGGATGAGCGGTTTACGCGCGCGCAGCGCGCGCAGCGTCCGACCCGGCGAGACCGGCATCGCGCTCCTTGATTCCGAGGACATCGACGGGACCTTCGCCCGCTCCGATCTCCACGAGGCCGTTGCGAACGGAGGAGGCGGCCGCGGCGGCCGCGCCGCGGCTCGCCTCCACGAGGGAGTGCCCGCGGGCGAGCAGCGCCGCGAGCGTTGCGGAATGGGTGCAGCCGGCTCCATGCGTTGCCGGCACGTCGTAGCGCTCGACGGGAATCTCGAGGTGCTCTTCGCCGTCGAAGAGGTGGTCAACCGATTCGTCCCCGTGCCCGCCGGTCACGATGACCGCCGGCGCGCCCATTTCGTGGATCGCTTCTGCTAACAGGCGGCGTGTCTGGGGGCCAGGCCCCTGGACGCGGCTCGCGAGGACCTGTGCCTCGTGGATATTCGGCGTCACGACACGGGCGAGCGGGAAGAGGCGTGTCACGAGCGCGTCGACTGCGTCGTCCTGCAGAAGCTTCGCACCGCTCGACGCCACCATCACCGGGTCGACGACCAGTGAGACCGGATTGTCGGAGAGGTGGTCCCCGACGACCTCGATGATCGGCCGCGAGAACAGCATCCCCGTCTTTGCCGCATCGATCCCGATGTCGTCCCAGATCGCCTGAAGCTGCTCGCGGACGAACTCCGGCGGTACCTCATGGACAGCCGTGACTCCCCTGGTGTTCTGGGCCGTCAGCGCCACGATCGCAGTCGTTCCGTGGCAGCCGGCAGCCGCAAATGCCTTGAGGTCCGCCTGGATCCCGGCGCCGCCCCCAGAGTCAGAGCCGGCAATCGTCAGACAAATCGGAACTGCCATTCAACTCCCTCCGCCGGCATTACCCGGATCAGGTTCGACGGGTGTGATCTCAGCCGAATTCAGCGGCACCCCGGTGCAGTCACTCTAACGATCCGAAGGTATATGCCGTCCTCGGCCGCCAGCGAAAATCCAGGCCCCGTTCAACGAGCGTCGCCGTCTGCGCGCGGCATGCGATCGGCAGCCGCGGCTCGATCTCGGATCTGATCCGCGCGAGCAGCTCCTGGTCTCGGCTCTCCGCGATCGTTACGTGCGGAATGACGTCGTCATGCAGGCCCTCGTACGGCGGGTAGTCGGGGAGCTCTGCGGCCAATGCCTGCACGACGTCGACGAACGGCGCCGACGGTTCAGGTGCGAGATACAGGACGCCGCTCTCGAAATACTCGAACCGCTCGAGGACGTAGTCGAACGGCTGGACGCGGTTGAAGAGGGCGCGGAGCCGGTTTTCGACGGATGGGTCGAGATCAGCGGCCGGAACGAACGGGACGATCAGCGTTACGTGGGGTGTCATCCCCTGCCTGCCGGCGCTGGCATACCGGCTGTAGACGTCTCCGATGACAAGCTCGGCCTCGCCGGTGAGAACGGCGATTGCGGTCGACCCCGGCGCGTCCCACGGCACCTCCCAAGCCTGCCACTACGATCGATTCGATGGCGACAACCGCCGCCTCATGGGCCGACCTGCTCACCGGCGAGGAGCTTGCGCACCTCACGACCGAGCCTGCGCGCTCAGCCCGTTTGGCGCCCGTCCCGCCGGATCTCCACCCGCGCGTGCGCGCCGCGCTCGAGTCGGCCGGTGTGGCGGAGCTCTTCACCCATCAGGCCGAGGCATGGGAGGCCGCAAAGCGCGGTGAGCACATGATCGTCACGACGGGGACGGCGTCCGGCAAGACGCTGGCCTTCAACCTGCCCGTTTTGGACGCGCTCGCGCGAGACCCGAAACAGCGGGCGCTCTATCTCTACCCGACGAAGGCGCTCGCACAGGATCAGGTCCGAGCACTCGCGGAGCTTCAGCCGCCCGGCGTCAAGCCCGCAATTTACGACGGCGACACCCCGACCGAGCAGCGTTGGCAGGTCCGCAAGTGGGCGAATCTAATCCTGACCAACCCGGACATGCTCCACATCGGCGTGCTTCCGCACCACGACCGCTGGGGCGACGTCCTCTCCAACCTGCGTTACGTGGTGGTCGACGAGGCGCACGTCTATCGCGGCGTGTTCGGCTCCCACGTCGCCAACGTCCTTCGCCGCCTACGGCGGCTTGCCCGAGTCTACGGCGCCGAGCCTCAGTTCCTGCTCGCGTCGGCGACTATTGCCAACCCCGATGAGCTGGCTGCACGGCTCCTCGGTGTCGCGGCGACGGTGATCGACCGCGACGCCGCCCCCAGAGCAGAAAGGACGATCGCGCTCTGGAACCCGCCGCTCACCGATGAGGAGCTCGGGCTCCGCGCCAGTGCCCTCGGCGAGGCTTCTCGCCTGATGGCCTCGCTCGTCGAGCGCGGGGTGCGGACGCTGTGCTTCGCCAAGAGCCGGAAGGCGGCGGAGCTCATCCACCGCTTCACCGCGCAGCGACTCGGCGACTCGACACGCCTGTCGCCGTACCGCGCCGGCTACACGCCCGCCCAACGCCGCGAGATCGAGCGACGGCTCGTCGACGGCGACCTCCTCGGAGTCAGCGCGACGAACGCACTCGAGCTGGGGATCGACGTCGGGCTGCTCGACTGCGTTATCTGCGTCGGCTTCCCGGGCACCGTGGCCAGCCTGCGCCAGCAGTGGGGCCGCGCCGGGCGTCGCGAACACGGGCTCGCAGTGCTCGTGGCGAGCGAAGACGCGCTCGACCAGTTCTTCATGCGCGAGCCGGAGGCACTGCTCGACCGCCGTGTCGAGGCCGCGATCCTCGACCATTCGAATACTCGCGTGCTCGACGGCCATGTCCGGGCGGCCGCCTTCGAAGGGCCGCTCGACGACGCCGATGCGGACACCCTCGGCCGGGAAGCACTCGAGCGTGCGGCCGTGCTCCCCGAGCTTCGGAAGACGCCGCGCGGCTATGTCTGGGCCGGCCGCGACTATCCGGCGGGCCGCTTCGGCCTCCGGTCCGCGACGCCCCACACCTTCACGGTGGTCGACGCGGCGACGGGGTCGCTGCTCGGCCTGGTCGAGCGTGAGCGCGCCTACTCGACCGTCCACGAGGGAGCGATCTACCTCCACCTCGGTGACTCGTACCGGGTGCTCGAGCTCGATCACGAAGCCCGCACGGCGCTCGTCGAGCCATTCGTCGGCGACGAATACACGCAGGCGAAGAAGGACACGATGACCGCGATCCTCCAGGCGACGCGAGCCGAACGCCGCCTTGGCGTCGAGCTCAACTTCGGAATGGTCACCGTCACGGAGCAGGTCGTCGCGTACCAGCGAAAGCTCCCAGACGGCGAGACGATCGAGACTGTGCCACTCGAGCTCCCGCAAACCGAGTTCGAGACGGAGGCGATCTGGTTCGTGCCCGCGCCCGGAATGCTTGCGGGCCTCGAGGACATGCCTCGCCTGCTCGGGTCCCTGCACGCAGCTGAGCACTCGCTCATCGCGCTGCTTCCACTCTGGGCCATGTGCGACCGGTGGGACATCGGCGGCCTTTCGACGAACCTGCATTTCCAGACCGGCGCTCCGACGATCTTCGTCTACGACGGCCACGCTGGCGGCGTCGGCATCACAGAGCGCGGCTTCGACTCGTTCGAGGGCTGGGCCGCCGACACCGCGCGGATGCTGGAGGGCTGTCCCTGTGAGCAGGGCTGTCCCTCCTGCGTCCAGTCGCCGAAGTGCGGGAACCTGAACGAGCCGCTGGACAAGGTTGGTGCGCTGACGCTCCTCCAGCGCATGTTGTCGATCTAAGGCGTGTTCGTTCGTCGTCCCTGTGACTGTGACGGAAAGGAGGAGCCGTGAAGCTGCGAAGGACGCAGAGGAATGTGGTGGAGCGAGAGACGGCGAAGCTCGACCCGAGGCTCGCGAACGAGCTGCTCGTGATCCGGCTTCGGCTCTCCTAGTAGAAAGGAGGACGAATGCAGTACATCGCACTGATCCATGCCGATCAGGACGGCTGGGAGAAGCTGAGCGAGGAGGAGCGCCAGGCGATCTACCAGCGCTACATGGACTTCTCGGAGAAGGACGAAGTCGTCGGCGGGGCCGAGCTCGAGGAGACCGGCAGTGCCACGACGATTCGGGTTCGCAACGGAGACCGGCTCGTCACCGACGGGCCCTACGCCGAGATCAAGGAGGCCCTCGGCGGCTTCTTCATCCTGGAATGCGGGTCGATCGACGAAGCGTGTCAGCTGGCCGCCGAGATCCCGGCCGCCGAGCGTGGCGCGGTCGAGGTTCGCCCGGTCGTCGTGCGAGAGGAGAGTTGAGATGCGCTACGCCTTCCTGATCTACAGCGACCAGGAGCCGTGGTTCGAAATGTCCGAGGAGGAGGCTGCGAAGGCCAGCGAAGCAGCGATGCCGAAGTGGTATTCGTTCATGGAGGAGCTAGGGACGGCTGATCCGGACATGAGCGGGAAGGAGCTCGACGACATCCGTACGGCGAAAACGGTGCGGGTCCGGGACGGCGAGGTGCTCGTAACCGACGGGCCCTTCGCCGAGACGAAGGAGCAGATCGGCGGCTTCTTCGACACGAACCTGCCTGATTTGGACACCGCGCTCGAGTTCGCGGCGAAGATTCCTTCGTCCGAGTACGGCTCGATCGAGGTGCGTCCAGTCGTGGAGCGCTCCTGACCGACGTCGGCGCCGTCTTCCGCGAGGAGTGGGGACGTGCCGTCGCGATCCTCATCCGCGTCCTCGGTGACTTCGAGCTCGCCGAGGACGCGGTGCAGGACGCCTTCACTGCGGCGTTGGAGCGGTGGCCGCGGGAAGGCGAGCCTCGGAATCCGGGTGCGTGGATCGTCACAACGGCGCGGAACCGCGCGATCGACCGGATTCGGCGGGACCGGACGCTGGCGCGGAAGACGGAGTTGTTGCAGCGGTTGGCGGAGCTACCCGAGGAAGAGGACGAAGTGAATGCGATCCCCGACGAGCGGCTCGCCCTCGTTTTCACGTGCTGCCACCCCGCGCTCGCGGCCGAGGCCCAAGTGGCGCTCACTCTTCGGGAGGTGGGTGGGCTTGCGACGAATGAGATCGCTCGGGCGTTCCTCGCCGCCGAGAAGACGATGGCGCAGCGTCTCGTCCGGGCGAAGCGCAAGATCCGGCAAGCGGGAATCCCCTTCCAGGTTCCTCGGGACGAAGAGCTCAGCGATCGGCTTCAGGCCGTCCTGACGGTCCTCTACCTGATCTTCAACGAGGGCTACTCGGCGACCGCGGGCGACCAGCTCGTCCGGCGCGAGCTCTGTGACGAGGCGATCCGGCTCGGGAAGCTGCTGGCGGTTCTGATGCCCGATGAGCCCGAGGTGCTCGGGCTCCTCGCGCTCATGCTCTTCCACGACTCGCGGCGCGAAGCGCGAACGAGCCCGGAGGGCGAGCTCATCCTGCTGGAGGATCAGGATCGCTCGCTCTGGAACCGGGACCGCATTGACGAAGGGCATCGCGTGTTGGAGCGGTCGTTCAGCCTGGGCGCGCCGGGCCCGTACCAGCTCCAAGCCGCGATCGCGGCCGTCCACTCGGAGGAGACCACCGACTGGTCGGTGATCGCCGCGCTCTACCAGCAGCTCGCGCTGGTCGCACCGTCGCCGATCGTCGACCTCAACCGCGCGGTCGCCGTGGCCATGGCCGACGGCCTCGACGAGGGCCTCGACCTGATCGCGCAGATCCAGGGGCTCGACGACTACCACCTCCTCCACGCCGCCCGCGCCGACCTTCTGCGACGGCTCGGACGGCGTGACGAAGCGGCCGGCGCGTATAGGCGTGCGCTCGCGCTCACGCCGAACCCGATCGAGCGGGCCTACCTGGAACGCCGCCTCACCGAGGTGGCGTGACCCTCCGACCCTAGGCCCAAGTGCGCGACCGCACGCTCGACGGCCTCGGCGGGCGAGTTGGCTCGCTCGATGCCGTCGCCGTCGACGTCCCACCCCGGCTCCAGGATTACGACCGGACGGCCCAGCGTGCGCGCAAGCGCGATCTCGGCCAGCGTTCCCCAGCCTCCGCCTACGGCAATCACGGCCTGGCCCGACGCCGCCACCGCGAGATTTCTCGCGTGGCCGACCCCGCTGACGACCACGTAGTCGATCCACTCCCCGGCCGTCTCGTGGCGTTCACCCGGGAGGATCCCGATGGTCGCGCCGCCCGCCCGCTTCGCGCCTCGGGCCGCTGCAGCCATGACCTCTCCGCCGCCGCCGGTCACGACCGTGCATCCGCGTTCGGCGAGCAGGCGGCCCACCTCCTCTGCGGAACGCTCGTGCTCGACGCCGCTTCCGATCACCGATACCTGAGGCGCCATGTCCGCGATGCTACGAGAGTGGCTGACGAACTGGCGCGCATTCACGGGTTCGAGCACGCGGTCGAGATGGCCGGAACGGAGAAGGTGGCATCGCCGCTCGGTCACGGCGTGCTAACGCGGGAGCTTCCACGTCGCCATGACTCCAATTTCCTCTTCCTCGATTGTGCCCAGACCGCCACCGAGGCGATCGCCGAGGCGGATCGCATTCTCGGCGGCGCGGGCCGCAGCCACCGCGTGATGGTCACGTTCAACGACGAGGTCGGCGAGCGGCTGCGGCCGAACTTCGACGCGCTCGGCTGGCGGACCCAGCGTCACATCTTCATGGTGCAGCGGCGCGAGTCCGAGAAGACAGCCGACCTCTCCGTTGTCCGCGAGGTCGACCAAGCCGCGCTCCGGCCTGGCAGAAAGCGACTGATTCTCGCGGAACCCTGGGGCGATCCCGACCTGGCGGAGCAGATCCTCGACTCGAAGATCCTGATCGGGGAGCACGCGGACACCCGCTTCTTCGGCGTCGCCGTCGAGGGCGAGATCGTGGCGTGGACCGACCTCTACCTCGGTCGCGACATTGCGCAAGTGGAAGACGTCGCGACCCTGGAGAAGCACCGCGGCAAGGGCTACGCGACTGCCGTCGTGCTCCGTGCGATTGAGGTGGCACGACAGCAGGGCGCCGACCTCGTCTACCTCGTGGCTGACGACGAGGATTGGCCGAAAGAGTGGTACCGGCGACTCGGCTTCGACGTCGTCGGGAGGATCTACAAGTTCATTGCGCCCTGACGCGCTTCAGGGCGTCCGTCAGCGACTGGCGGCCGTGCAGGACGGGCTCGAACAGATCACCGTGCTCCTCGATTCGTGAGCGGACGACGTCCATCGTGAACTGCCGCGGATCCAACCCCTCCGTCACCTCGTCCCAGCGCAGCGGCGTCGAGACGGGCGCCCCGGGACGAGGCCGCACCGAGTAGACGGACGCGATCGTCTTGCCCTCGCCGTTCTGATTCGAGTCGATGAGGACGCCGCGCCGCTTGGCGCGCGTCCATTCCGTCGTCACGAGGCCGCGGTGGGTTCGAGCGAGCGTCGACGCCACGATCTCGCAGAACTCGCGCGTCTGGTCGTAGGTATGCCGCCGCGCGATGGGAACGAGGACGTGGATCCCGTTTGAGCCGCTGGTCTTGACGCAGCTCTCGAGCTCGAGCGCGTCGAGCACCTGCTTGACGAGCAGAGCAACCTGGATCGTCTCCTTGAACCCCACGTCGTCCGATGGGTCGAGATCGAAGAGGACAAAGTCGGGGCGGCTTGGCTTGTCGACGCGCGAGTACCAGGTATTCATGTCGATGCAGCCCATGTTCACCATCCAGAGCAGGGCCAGCTCGTCGTTCACGAGCGGGGCGCGGATCTTCCGCCGCTGGCGCGGCGAATCGCGCGTGGTGACCGTGAACTCCCGCGCCGGGATCCAGTCGGGCATGTGCGTCGGCGCGTCCTTCTGGAAGAAGAACTTCCCGTATGCGCCGTCGGGGTAGCGCTTCATCGTGAACGGGCGGTCCTTCAGGTGCGGGACGAGCACCGAGGCGACATCCCGGTAGAAGGCGACAAGGTCTCCCTTCGTGATTCCCTCGTCGGGCCAGAAGGGCTTGTCCAGATTGGACAGCTTGAGCACCCGCTTGCCTTTGCGGAACTCCATCGGAATCGGCTCCATGGGCTCCGGATCCTCTCGTCGAACGTCCTCCGCCTTCTTGTCCTCGCGAAGCCCCTGGTACGACGGCGCGCGCAGCCGACCGTCGTGCGTCCACTCGACGAACTCGATCTCGGCGACGAGCTTCGGCTCGACCCAGCGGATCGCGTCCCTGCGCACTCTCGGCATCTTCGGAACGCTCGAGAACGGCGGGTCCTTGCGCTCGAGTGGCCGCAGCTTTGCGAGCAGCCGGTCGATCTCGGCGTCGTTGAAGCCGGTGCCGACGTTTCCGGTGTAGACCAGTTCGCCGTCTTTGTAGTAGCCGAGGATCAGCGAGCCGAAGCTCCCCGACCGCCGGCCCTGACCGCGGGTGTAACCGGCGATCACGAACTCCTGGCGCCCGTGCGTCTTGATCTTCAGCCACTCGCGCGTCCGCTTGCCGGGCAGATACCGCGAGTCACGCCGCTTGGCGATGATCCCTTCGAAGTGCTGCTGCTTGGCAGCCTCGAAAAGCGCCTGGCCGTCGTCAAACGTCTCCGAAAGCTGAACCGTTCGGTTGCGCCGGTCGAGGAGCTTCTTCAGCCGCTCGTGCCGCTCCACGAGCGGGAGATCGAGGAGCGGCTCGCCCTCTTGCTCGAGCAGGTCATAGGCGACGTAGATGTAGCGCGTTCCGGGTTTGCCCTGCTGCATGGCCGAGAACGTGGCCCGTCCCTCCGCGTCGAGCGCGCAGACCTCGCCGTCCAGCACGCAGTCCGGAGTCTTCATGCCTCGTTCGATTGCTGTCGCAATCGAACGAAAACGCTCCGTTAGATCGTTGCCGTTTCGACTGGTCAGCGTGGCCCCGCCTCGATAGAGATCCGCGATGGCTCGATAACCGTCCCACTTGACCTCGAAGAGCCAACCGTCCCCGGATGGAACCTCCGCGGCCGGCGTCGCCAGCATCGTCGCGTAGGAGCGCCTTTTGCGCGGCGCTGCCGCGCCGTCCTCACGCTTCCGAAGGATGAGCCAGTTCTTGGGATCGCCGTCGAGCTTGGCCGGGACGAGCGTCCACGTCCCATCGAGGCGCTTCCCGTGCAGCCGCACCGTAAGGCCTCCGTTCTTCTTCTCCTCGAGCAGCTCGTAGGTGCCTTTGTCCCAGATCTCGACGAGCCCGGCCCCGTACTCGCCCTTGGGAATCTCGCCTTCGAACTTCGCGTACTCGAGCGGGTGATCCTCGACGTGCACGGCGAGCGCCCGCTGCCCGGGCTCGAGCGGGATGCCCTTTGGAACGGCCCAGCTTGCGAGCGCGCCGTCGCGCTCGAGGCGGAAGTCGTAGTGGAGGCGCCGCGCGTCGTGGCGCTGCACGACGAAGATCGGCTGCTTCCCCTTCTTCTTCCCGCCGAAGGGCTCCGGCGTCTTCTTCGGGTCGCGCTTCTTGCGGTACTCGGCGAGCTTGGCCACTAGTGTCCCTTCAGGGGGCGCTGCCGCGCTTTTGGCGCGCGAAAAGCGCGAGAGGCTACGGACTCAGGTCGTGTCCATATTGGACAAATATGGGCGCGGCCCGAGGCTCCAGCCTGTCGCACCTTTGCAGCCGCCCAAAAGCCGGTATGCGTCGCCCGGAGGGACACTTAGGCGAGAGGCTAGCTGGCCTTCTTCGCCGGCTTTCGCCTCCGCGTCGTTCGCTTCTTCCCGTTCTGCTGTTTCTTCGATCGCTCGACGGACTCGCGCAGCGCAGCCATCAAGTCGACGACCTCCGCCTCCTCCTCCTGCTTCGGCTCCGGGAGCTCCTTGCCCTTCGCCTTCGCGCGGAGCAGCTTGAGCAGCTCCTTGCGGAACTCGTCGTCGTAGCGCTCGGGCTTGAAGGAGCCGCTCAGGTTCTCGACGAGCGACTTCGCCATCTCGACCTCGGCGGGCTCGAGCTTGCCCTTGCCGCCGACCTTCTCCGGCTCACGAATCTCGTCCGGGTAGTACATGGTCTCGAGAACGAGCACGCCGTTGTGCGGCCGGATCGCAGCGAGCTGCTGCTTGTTCCGGATCACGACCTTGGCGATGGCGACCTTCCCCGTCTCCTCGAGCGCTCGCACGAGGAGGCGGTACGGCTTCTCGGCGCCGTCCTGCGGAAGGAGGTAGTAGCCCTTCTGGAAATAAAGAGGATCGATCTCGTCGGCGGAGACGAAGTCAGTGATGTCGATCGAGTGCGTGAGTTCGATGTCGAGCCGATCGAGATCCTCGTCCTCGAGCGGAACGTACTGCCCCTTGCTGATCTCGTAGCCCCGAATGACCTCGTCGGCCGGAACGGCCTTCCCGTTGTCCTTGCGGACCTTCTCGTATCCGATCGGCGCCATGTCCCGTCGGTCCAGAAAGTGAAACTGGAGGTCTTTCGACTGCGTGGCCGAGAACATGCGCACCGGCACGCTGACAAGCCCGAAGGAAATCGTCCCGCTCCAGATCGGCCTCATGGATCCGTGTTACCCACAGGGCACGCGGCCGTAACCGCGCGTTCCTACTTCCGGACCGGGGCAGGGGCGGTTGGAACGGTTGTGGACGCTGTGGATTCCGCAAAGACGCCCAGCGACCGGAAACGCGTTCGACGCCTGCGCCGAAGCTCCTCGCCGGAGATCTGCTGCAGGTCTTCGAGCGAGCTCTGCAGCGCCTCACTGAGCAGGCGCGCAGCCTCGTTCCAGTCCTCTTGAGCTCCGGCCTCGGGCTCGGGAACGACGGCGTCGATGACCCCGAGCGTTAAACAGTTGGCGGCATCGGGCTTGAGCGCGGCGGCCGCCTTGACCTTTTCGCCGCCGTCGCGCCAGAGAATCGCGGCGCAGCCCTCCGGCGAGATCACCGAGTACATCGCGTTCTCCTGCATGAGCACGCGGTCCGCAAGCGCGATTGCAATCGCGCCCCCCGAGCCGCCCTCGCCGATGATGCAGGCGACGATCGGCACAGTCAGCCGGCTCATCAGGGCCTGGCTTCGAGCGATCGCCCCGCCCTGGCCGTGCTGCTCCGCCGCGACGCCGGGGTAGGCGCCCGGCGTGTCAACCAGGGAGACGATCGGGAAGCGATGCCGCTCGGCGAGGTCCATCAGGCGCATGGCCTTGCGGTAGCCCTCCGGATAGGTCATGCCGTAGTTGCGGCGGATCCGCTCGTGCGTGTCGCGGCCCTTCTGGTGGCCGAGGAGCGCGACGGTCTGGCCCGCAAACCGGCCGAGGCCGGTGATCATCGCCGGGTCCTCCGCCCGCGCCCGGTCCCCGTGGAGCTCGACGAAGTCCCCGAAGAGGCGCTCGACGTAGTCGAGCGTGTAGGGCCGTTCGGGATGGCGCGCGAGCTCGACGTGCTGCCAAATCTCCTCGTCGCTCGCCTCGGAGATCTTCTCGAGCTGGCGCTGGAGACGGGAAAGCTCCCCGGAGATCCGCGTGCCCCGCAGCAGCCCGAGGCCCCGCAGCCGGCTCAGGCGACTCCGCAGGTGGAGCTCGGCCTCATTGGTCATCGTGGTTCCCGTTGAAGAGTCGCAGGACGCGTCCCAGATAGGGGCGAAGGTCGCGGCGGCCGACGATCGCGTCGAGATGGCCGAAGCGGACGTTTTGCTCGGCGAGGCCGAAGTCCTCGGGCAGCTTCTCTCGCGTCGTCTGCTGCACGACACGCGGGCCGGTGAAGGCGAGCAGTGCTCCAGGCTCGGCGACCATCACGTCGCCGAGCGAGGCGAAGCTGGCCAGCACGCCGGCGGTCGTCGGGTGCGCCATAACGCTGATCATCGCGCCACCCGTGTCTTTCAGGTCCTCGACGGCGCAGATCGTCTTCGGCAGCTGCATCAGGGAAAGGATCCCCTCCTGCATGCGGGCGCCGCCCGACGCGGTGACGCTGACGAGCGGCACGCGGCGCTCGGCCGCGCTCTCACAAGCTCGGCAGAACTTCTCGCCGACGACGCTCCCCATCGAACCGCCCATGAAGCCGAAGTCCATGACGGCGAGCTCGCACGGCACGCGCTCGATTGCGGCTTCCCCGATGACAATCGCATCGCCAAGCCCCGTCGAGACCTCGGCCTCCGCCAAACGCTCGGGATACGGGCGCAGGTCGAAGAACTCGAGCGGATCCTGCGAGCGGAGCCCTGCCGCCTCCTCCCGGAAGGTTCCCTCGTCGGCGAGCTGGAGGATCCGCTCGCGGGCCCGCACGGAGAAGTGGTGGTTGCACTGCGGACAGACCCGGAGGTTCTCTGCGAGCTCGTCGTCGCGGTAGTGCGAGCCGCATTTGGGGCACGTGTTCGGATGCGGCTTGTCGTCGGTCCCCGGTTCGGGGAGATTGTGATGCTCGATGGAAACGTCGATGCGCTCCGCCACGTGGCGAGTCTAGTGCCCCTTCCAGTGATGCCGCCGGAATTCTGGGTCGCGAGCCGAAGGCGCCGACTTATCGGCGCCGACCAGCAAAGGTCGTGCCGGCTT
This sequence comes from Actinomycetota bacterium, assembly GCA_046729215.1. GTDB lineage: Bacteria > Actinomycetota > Thermoleophilia > Gaiellales > Gaiellaceae > JACDAN01. The sequence continues at coordinate 20,827 of JBKPGE010000259.1, forward strand.
TGCCGGTGCGACCGTCTTGAGCCAGGAGCGACACTCCAATGAGCCAAGGTCAGAAGACCTTCGTGAAGAGGAGGGTCGGCGCTGGCGCCGCGTGATCGCGGGCCAGAAGCCGGCATGTATTTCTGGAAGGGGCACTAAACGTGCAGGCCGAGGGCAGAGGTCAAGCGCGCCACGGGCTCGAGATTCCGTTCCCGGTTCAGCAGTCCGCTGAAGCCGGCTCCCAGCAGGGGCTTTTGCTCTCGTGCCGCGCACAGGAGCGCTTCCGCTTCAGCGACGCTGAGCCCGCCCGGTTCGGGCATCCACGAGGCAACCTCCTCCTCCGCAAAAGCGTCGAAGTCGAGGGCGACGTACATCGCGGCTGTGTCGGCCAGCGCGCCGGCGGCCGCCTGAGCTCCGAGACCCAGGCCGACTGACGCGATGAAGTCCTCCTCTGGTGGATCGAGGTTGCGGGCGCCGATCAGCGCGACGTCATCGGGGCGCACGGCACCGGAATCGAGGAGCATCCGCAGCGGCATCCCCCACTCGTTGCCGGAGGGAGAGGTCTCCGGGGTGTTGAGATCGCCGTGGGCGTCGAACCAGAGAAGCGCGATGCGGCCGTGCCGCGCGGCGAGCGCCTCGACAGCGCCGATGTGCGAGCAGCAGCACCCGCCGAGAATCACGGGCCGTTCCGGAAGATCGAGCCCAACCGCGAAGTTCTGCTCCTCGAGCGAGTCTTCCTCGATAACGGCTGCCTCCGGGAAGTCAAGCGGCAGCGACGCAGCCTCGGCCATCCCCTCACCGCCGTCGCCCCACGCGCGCGGGACACGAACGAGTCCTGCAGCGAACCGCCTCCCACAGGCGTGGCACTCGTAGTCGCCGTTGAGTGCGACGGCCGTGTACGCCAGACAGTCCGGGCACTTGGCGCGAAGCCGGGACATCAGATCGCCTTCTCGTAGACGTCCGAACGCCGGACGACGCGCATCCCCGCGCCTTCGTAGAGCTTGTTCGCGCCGGTGAGGCTGTCCGCGTCGACCCCAAGCGCAGCGGCGTGAAAGCCACGACGCCGGAACTCGTGGAAGCAGTGGAGGATCAACGATCGCCCGAGGCCCTGCCTACGCCATGCCTGGCGGACGCCGAGGACGCTGACCCAGCCGAGGCCTTTCTCGCCCTCGTGCTCTCGGGATAAGGCGATCGCCGCCATGTCGTTCTCGTGCTCGACCAGGAACCAGAGCGTCGGGTCGAACCAAGCCTCGCTCAGCATGACGTGCTTCCAGGTCTCGAAAGGCATCCGCGAGTGCTCCCAGGTGTCCTCGAAGGTCTCCTGCTGCGCGTCGTACGCAAGCCTGGCGTCCTCGCGCGTCGCAGTCCGAACCGTCATGCCCGGCGGCCATTGCGGCTCGGGAAGTTCGCCGTCGAAGTCGATCCGCATACGGTAGAAGTGCCGGATCAGCCGGTAGCCATGGGCCTCGAGCAGTCGCTGCGTCGGCTCGTCGATGCTCGCGGTGGAGAACCGCAGCAGCTCGCCTCCGCGCTCTCGGGCTCGCCCTTCGACCCAGTCGAAGAGCGCCAGCCGGACGTCATCGTTCTCCGACGGCGGAACGCGCAGATCCGCCCAGTAGATCGGCTCTGGGTCGGGATCGACGTCGACGTAGCCGCGGAAGCTCTCGTCGACGACGGCAACACGTATGTCCGTTTCGGGCTTGAGCGTCGGGCCGGTGAGCCACATACGCATCGAGTCGGCCGACTCCTCCTGCTCGCCGTAGAGCTCTTCCGCGTCGCGGTTCATCAGGTCCGCGAGCGCCTGGAGATCGTCCAGGGTTGGCGCCCGCAGCTCCACGTTCACGTTTCGGCAGGGACGAGCTCGTCGAGTGTGTCCGGAAGCCCGATCAGGTCGTTGAGCTCTCGGTCCGGCTTCGGCTCCGCCTCCTCGCCGAGCCGATTGATCCAGACGGTCTTCAGCCCGAGCTCGCGCGCAGGCGCGATGTCATGCAAGAGGCTCGCCGCGACGTGAACGTGGTGCTCCTTGTCAGCGGTTGTCACGTCGTAGAAGTGCTCCCAGTGGGCGTGGCCCGGCTTGTACGAGCCGAGGTCGCCGGCCACGATCGCCAGGTCGAACGGCACACCGATTCGCTTCATCGACTCGGTGATCAGATCGCGGTCGGAGTTAGAGAGGATCACGAGATTCCAGCCGCGGTGCCGCAGCTCGGCCAGCGAGTCGGGCACGTCCGGAAACGGCTCCCAGGTCGGAAGGGCGCGCACGAGCGCGTCCGACTCTCCCTCCGGAATGGGAAGGCCTTCGTCCTCGGCGAGACGGATGAGCGTCTCGGTGAGCACCTCCTTGTACGGCATCGACCCGTCCTGCTCGACCTGGGGCTCGAGCTCGTGGTAGCGCTCCAGCAGCTTCGGGGCGCTCTGGACGCCGAACAACCGCTCGAGCTCCGCGAGCAGGCCTCCGTTCCAATCAATCAGCGTTCCGTAGCAGTCGAAGGTCGCCCAGCGCTGCACGGGCTACCCGTCGAACTGCCGCACCACGATGCAGGCGTTGTGGCCGCCGAAGCCGAAGGAGTTCGACACCCCGATCCGGACATCGGCCTCACGCGACTCGTTCGGGATGTAGTCCAGGTCGCACTCGGGGTCCGGCTCGTCGTAGTTGATCGTCGGCGGCAGCGTGTCCCGGTTGACCGCGAGCATGGTGAAGATCGCCTCGAG
>JBKPGE010000260.1:0-10864 GCA_046729215.1 Actinomycetota bacterium
CTCCCGGCGAGTCGCCCGTCGGCGCCGATCGCCAGGCGCAGGACGTGGAGCTCGCCGATCCCTACGACCTCGGTTCCGAATTCTTCCGCTGGGAGTTCGCGACCGCGGTGGCGGGCGCGATCCTCGAGATCAACCCGTTCGACCAGCCCAACGTCCAGGAGGCGAAGGACCGCACGAGCCAGATCCTGGGGACAGCCCCTACAGGGACAGTCCCTAAAGGGGCTGTCCCTGAGACGCGGCCGGAAGGGACGGCGGAGGAGCTCTTCGCCCAGGCGCGCCCAGGCGACTACGTCGCGGTCCAGGCCTTCGTCGACCCGGCCGAGGAGGAGCGCCTCCGGCCGCTCGTCGAGCAGGCCCGTGCGGCGACCGGCTGCGTCGTCACCTTCGGCCTCGGCCCTCGCTACCTCCACTCGACCGGCCAGCTGCACAAGGGGGGAGCGCCGATCGGCTGCTTTCTCCAGGTCGTCGACGACATCGGCCCCGAATTGGCGATCCCGGGCCAGAAGTTCGGCTTCGGCCGGCTCATCAAGGCACAGGCTGAGGGAGACTACGCGGCGTTGAAGGAGCGCGGCCGCCCGGTCGCGCGCATCCGATTGGAGGACATCGAATGAACCTGGGAATGGTCGGCCTCGGCCGGATGGGCGCGAACATGGTCGAGCGGCTGCGCGAGCACGGCCATACGGTGGAGACGTACGCACGGACGAACCCCGAGCGCACGGCGGACTCGCTGGCGGAGCTTTGCACCAAGCTCCCGGAACCGCGCGTCGTCTGGCTGATGATCCCGGCGGGCGATCCGACCGAGAGCGCCTTCGAGACGCTGCTCAACTTCCTCGAGGACGGCGACATTGTTGTCGACGGCGGCAACTCGAACTTCCGCGACTCCCAGCGTCGCGCCGCCGAGGCGGCGAAGAAGCGGGTCGCGTTCCTCGATGCCGGTGTCTCGGGCGGTATCTGGGGCCTGAAGGAGGGCTACTGCGTGATGGTCGGCGGCGACGCCGATGCATTCGCCAAGCTCGAGCCGTTCCTGAAGGACCTGACCGAGGAGGGCGGCTATGCGCACGTCGGCCCGTCCGGTGCCGGCCACTTCGTGAAGATGGTCCACAACGGGATCGAGTACGGGATGATGCAGTCGCTCGCTGAGGGCTTCGAGATCCTCCAGGCCTCGGAGTTCCCGCTCGATCTCGACCAGGTGGCCGCGCTCTGGCAGCACGGCTCCGTGGTCCGCAGCTGGCTGCTCGACCTGCTCGTGCTCGCACTCCAGCAAGATCCGGGCCTGGAGCAGATCCGCGGCTACGTTGAGGACTCGGGCGAGGGCCGCTGGACGGTCTTCAACGCGATCGACGAGAGCGTCCCGGCTCCCGCGATCACGATGGCGCTGTTCGCCCGGTTCGCCTCGCGCCAGGACGAGTCCTTCGCGGCGAAGGTCAACGCCGCGCTTCGCCAGCAGTTCGGCGGGCACGCGGTCAAGGCCGCCGTCGAAGAAACGGCGTGAGGAACCCGCTCGCCGAGGGGCTACGGCTCCCCCGCACGTCCGACCCGTGTGCCCTCGTGATCTTCGGCGCCTCGGGCGACCTGACCAGGCGCAAGCTGATCCCGGCGATCTACTCCCTGGCATTCCGCAACCTGCTCCCCGAGCGCTTCGCAACGGTGGGCGTCGCGCGGACCGAGGAGACCGATACGGACTTCCGGGCGCGGATGAAGAAGGCGGTCCGCGAGTTCGGGCGCGACCCGCTCGAGGAGAAGGTCTGGAAGCGTCTTGCGGACGGCATGCACTACATCGCGACGGACTTCGCCGCCGACAAGGGCGAGGACGAGCTCGTCGCCCTCCTCGCGCGGCTCGACGAGGAGCGAGGCACCGCCGGCAACCGGGTGTTCTACCTCGCAGTTCCGCCCGCTGCGATCTCCACGCTCGTCGAGGAGCTGGGCAGCCGGCGTGGCGAACGCGCGGGCTGGACGCGCCTGGTCGTCGAGAAGCCGTTCGGGAACGACCGCGCCAGCGCCCGGCGCCTGAACAACGAGCTGACCCGCTACTTCAACGAGCGGGAGATCTTCCGGATCGACCACTACCTCGGCAAGGAGACGGTCCAGAATCTCCTCGCTCTCCGCTTCGCCAACGGCATCTTCGAGCCGATCTGGAACCGACAGTTCATCGACCATGTCCAAATCACCGTCGCGGAGTCGATCGGCATCGGGTCGCGTGCCGGGTACTACGAGCAGGCCGGGGCGATCCGGGACATCTTCCAGAACCACCTGCTCCAACTCGTTGCCCTCACCGCGATGGAGCCGCCGGTCGACTTCACCGCCGAATCGGTGCGCAACGAGAAGGTCAAGGTGCTGAAGGCCCTCGTCACCCCGGGGCCCAAGTCGGTTGTCCGTGGCCAGTACGGCCCAGGATTCATCGAGGGCGAGCCCGTGCACGGCTACCGCCAGGAGCAGGGCGTCGCACCCGACTCCAACACGGAGACCTACGTCGCGGCGAAGCTCTACGTGGACAACTGGCGTTGGGCAGACACGCCGTTCTACGTGCGGACGGGAAAGCGCCTGCCCAGGCGCGAGACGACGATCGCGATCCAGTTCAAGCGTGCCCCGCACCCGCCGTTCGAGGATCTGACGGAGCTGCGCCCGAACGTGCTCTTCGCGCACATCCAGCCGAACGAGGGCGTCGCGCTCGGGATCGGGGCGAAGGTCCCGGGCGAAGGCATGCGCGTGCGTACCGTGCACATGGAGTTCCTCTACGGCGGCGCCTTCCGAATGGAGCTGCCCGAGGCCTACGAGCGACTGATCCTCGACACGATGCTCGGTGACCCCACGCTGTTCACCCGCGCCGACGAGATCGAGGAGCAGTGGGCAATCGTCGATGCGATCGGCGCGTTCTGGGCGCGAGAGAAGCCGATGTTCCCGAACTACGCCGCCGGAACGTGGGGCCCGCCGGCCGCGATGGAGCTCGTCGAGTGGCATCGATAGCGCACGTCGACGGCTGGTCGTCAGAGTCGGCCACGATCGCGCAGATCGAAGAGGCGCTCCTGGAGCTCCGGTTCCACACCGGACACGGGGGCGTCCCGGACCTGCGCACGAACGTCCTCACGCACATGGCGTGGGTGCCGGAGGAGTGGCAACGCGCCGCGACGGAGACCCTGGCGGGCCTCGGGGAACGGCACCCGTCCAGGACGCTGCTTCTCTTTCCCCGCTCCGGCGCGGAGGATCGGCTCGAGGCCCGCGTCTCCCTCGAGTGCCACGAGCTGGAAGGCGAGGCGAGGCACCTCTGCAACGAGATCGTCGAGGTCGGGTTCTGCGGGACTCGCGCCGAGGCCCCGGGGACCATCGTGGAGCCGCTCCTGCTCCCGAACCTCCCGGTCTTCCTCAGGTGGCGCGGCCGGCCGCCGTTTCGCACGGCGCCATTCCAGCAGCTCCATGAGCTGACCGACCGGCTCATCGTCGACTCGGCGGAGTGGCCGGACCTCCCGGGCGCCTACACCGAGCTGGAGGAGTTCTTGGAGGAGACCGCGATGTCCGACATCGCCTGGCGACGAACGCTTCCATGGCGGGCGGCCCTCGCCGAGGCGTGGCCCGACGTCCCCGATCGGATCGCCGGTCCGCCGGCGGAAGCCTCCTTGATCGCGGGCTGGCTGAAATCCCGAGCGGGCCTCGAGGTCGACGTCGAGCGGGTCGAGGAACTGCCCGTCACCGATGAAAAGAGCGGGAGTGATCTCCTTTCGGAGGAGCTCGACGTCTTCGGCCGGGACGCGGTCTACGAAGAGGCGGCGCGGGTCGCAGGACGTCTCTGATCGCGATCTGGGGCGAGCCCGCCGTGCGCGGCTCCGGTGAGTACTGTGTGGTGGTGAACGAGCAGTTTCGGGACGGGGAGGCGATGACGGCACGCGACGCGGAGCTGATCGAGCTCGCCGGTGTGGCGTATGTGATCACGGATGCTCGGGGGGTGATCACTGAGGCGAACCGGCCGGCTACGGAGCTGCTCGGTGTTTCGTCGACGGAGGTGCACGGGAAGCCGCTCGGCTCGTTCGTCGCCGACACAGACCGTGCCGAGTTCAGCAGGCGGCTGCACGAGCTGAAGCCGACGCGCGCGCCCAGGAAGTGGCGGATGTGGCTCGTGCCGCGCTCGCGGCATCCGCTCATGGCGGAGCTCCGCGTTGTTCGCAACAGGAAGGGCGGAGACGAGGCCGCGCTCGAGTGGACGCTGGCCGACATCACAGAGCAGACCTCGGCGGAGGCGCAGCTGCGCATCCTCGCAAGCGAGCTCGAAGACCGGGTCGACGAGCGTACTGAGGCTCTCCGCGAGGAGAGCGCACGCTTGGCCGCCGTCGTCGAGAACATGCCGGCCGCGCTCATCATCGTCGGGGCCGACGGAAACGCTCAGCTGGTCAACGATCGGGCTATCGAGATCCTCGCCGACCGGGTCGAGGGCGACATCCGGGAATGGGAGTGGGAGGCATACAGGCCCGATGGGGCCCGTTACCGCGCGGACGAGTATCCGCTCAGACGGGCGCTCGACACAGGCGAGGTGGTCGGCAACGAGCGCATGGAGGTCGTCACAGCCGACGGATTGACCAAGTTCATCGACGTCTCCGCCGCACCGGTCCGAGACGCGAATGGACTGACGATCGGGGCGTTGGTGCTCTTCCGTGACGTCACGGCTCAGGAGGGTCAGGAACGGGCAGAGCGCGAGTTCGTGACCAACGCAGCACATCAGCTCCAGAGCCCGCTGTCAGCCATCGTCAGCGCGATCGACGTGCTCCAGGCGGGCGCGAAGGACAAGCCCGAGCGCGACGTCTTCCTCGGGCACATCGAACGAGAGACGAACCGGTTGGCTCGCCTCGCGCAGGCACTTTTAGTCCTCGCGCGCGTCCAGACGGGAGTCGAGGCGCCCAGGGACGAGGTCGTCGCGCTGGCGCCGCTGCTGACCGAAGTCGGTGCTTCGCTCCGTCCGGCTGCAGGTGTCGACATCGAGATCTCCTGCCCTGACAATCTCGCGGTCGTGACGAACCGACAGCTTGTCGAGCAGGCCCTGATCAACGTCGCAGACAATGCCGCCAAGTACACGAGGCAGGGCCGTATCTCGCTTTCGGCCGACACCGTGGAGGGCGCCATCGAGATCGTAGTCGCCGATACTGGGGCCGGAATCCCGGCGGAGGAGCAGTCGCAGGTCTTCGACCGCTTCTACCGAGGGTCGTCAAACGGCGCTTCCGGGTTCGGCCTCGGATTCGCCATCGTTCGCTCCGCCGTCGAGGCGATCGAGGGCGATCTGGAGCTCAGCTCCGAGGAGGGGTCTGGGACGACGGTGCGGATCCGGCTGCCCCACGCCGCGAGCATGATCTCGGCGTGAACCGCATACTGTTCGTCGACGACGAGCCGGCGATCCGCGACGCGGTCGGCTACGCGCTCCGGACCGAGGGCTTCGACGTGGACGTTGTCGCCGACGGTGAAGAAGCGCTCGAGGCGGCACTCGGTGTGCCCTACGACATGGTCGTACTCGACCTGATGCTCCCCCGAATGTCAGGGACCGAGGTCTGCCGCCGGGTTCGAGCCGAGAGCGCGGTCCCGATCATCATGCTCACAGCCCGCGGCTCTGAGCTCGACCGTGTGCTCGGGCTCGAGGTGGGCGCGGACGACTACGTTACGAAACCGTTCTCCATGGCCGAGCTCGTCGGCCGCATCCGCGCACTGCTCCGTCGACGCGAGCTGGACCGGTCCAATCGCGGTGAGACGCTACGGGTCGGGACGCTCGAGCTCGACCCCATGCGGCATCAGGCCAGCGTCGCCGGCGAACCGAAGCGGCTCACGCCCTCAGAGTTCAAGTTGCTCCTGCTGCTCGCCGAACAGCCGGAACGGGTCTTCAGCCGGCGCGAGATCATGCAACACCTCTGGGAGAGCGACTACGTGGGCGACCAGCGCGCCTGCGACATCCACATCTCCAACCTGCGCCAGAAGCTCGAGGAGGATCCGGCGAACCCGGAGCGTATCGTCACCATTCGCGGCGTTGGCTACAAGCTCGCCGCAGTATGAGCGAATCTCCACAAAGGTTCGGTCAAATGCTCAGGATCCATCGCTAGGTTGATGTAAGTGTCGGAGCTGGACTTCGGAATCAGGACGGCTGGGCTCGACGGCGACGCGTTCATCGTCTCGTTGAACGGCGAGGCGGATGCGTACAACGCGCCTGAGCTGGAGCAGGCGCTTCAAGGCGTCCTTGCTCTTGGCGGGACGACGGTGGCCGTCGACATGGTCGAGGTGACCTTCATCGACTCGACTGTCCTCAGCCTGCTTCTTCGCTACCAGGGGCGGTTCAAGACGCTTGGCGGAGATTGCATCGTCGTGACCGACGATCGCAGGGTGCTCCGGACCTTTGAGCTCACAGGGCTGGACAAGACCTTCGTGATCCAGCGCCGCCTCTCCGACGCGATCGCCGGCATCTTGCCGGGCGAGTACTCGTCAGACGGCGCCTAGCGCAGCCTCGAGCGCGCGGCCGGCGGCGAGAACGAGGGCGTCGTCGCCTGTGCGACCGACGATTTGGATCGAGGCGGGGAGCCCATCCTCCGCGGTTCCCACGGGCAGCGCGAGCGCCGGCCAGCCGAGTGCGTTGAACGGCAGCGTGAAGCGGATCATCTCCTCTCGGACCTCGAGCTCGTCGACGTTCGCCGGCGGCGGGACGAAGCCCAATGTCGGGACGAGTAGAAGGTCTAGGCCTGCGAGCGCGGCTTCCGCTTCTTGGCGGTATTCCTCGCGCCGGCGGACCGCCGTCTCGTACTCCAGGTCGGTAACGCTCAGGCAGCGCTCGACCTTGGCGCCGACGTTCACGCCATAGAGGTCTGCGTACTCCGCGTAAAGATCTCGATGCACCTCCGCGACCTCGCGCATGAACATCGGCCCCACACCGTCCAGGAGGGGAAAGTCGATCGGGCGCGGGCTGAGCGCTTCGGCGGCACCGCGTACGCGCGCGCCGACGAGGGGATCGCAGTGCTCGAGCCACGCGACTCCGACCGCGAAGTCGTCCTCCTCCACCGTCCGCAAATCCTGCGCGAGCGCCAACATGAGGTCATCGCAGGCCGCGACCGTGCAGGCCATGGGGCCGGCGTGATCGAAGGTCGGCGCGAGCGGGAAGACGCCGTCCAGCGGCACCAGCCCGAAGGTGGGCTTGAAGCCGACGATCCCGCAACAGGCGGCGGGGATGCGGATTGATCCGCCCGAGTCGGTCCCGAGCGCGGCGTCGGCCAGGCCTGCCGCAAGCGCGGCTGCCGACCCGCCGCTCGATCCTCCCGCAGTCCGGCCGGGGGCCGCGGGGTTCGGGACCGTCCCGTAGTGCGGGTTCTGCGAGGTGACGCCGTACGCGAACTCGTGGAGGTTTGTCTTGCCGGTATTGACGTACCCGGCACCCTCCAGCCGGACGACCGCCTCGGCGCTCTTGTCAGGCACGTGATCGGCGAAGACGACCGATCCATAGGTCGTCGTCAGCCCGACGGTGTCGAAGAGATCTTTGACCGCGAGCGGAACCCCGCCGCTCCGGACCGTCTCCGGCCGCGCGAGGAAGATCGCCTCTGCCGGCGCGCGTTCCGGCGCACTTTCAGCACGCATCGGCGCGATTTTCCCCACTACGCTTGGCTTGCTGGGTCCGCGGGTCCCCCCGCCCGGGAGGGGGTATGCGCCGGTGCCGGTTCCCGCTAATTGAAGGCCAAGTAGACGAACGCGATCAAGAAGGTGCCGGCGAAGAGCAGGAGCGCCAGGCCGAAGAGCGCCAGGCCCGTGACCGTGTTCTTGTGCGCCAGCTCGTCGCCCAGGTCGACAGGCGGCTGCATCGTCCTCGGCGGGATCGGCTGCTCGATTGGCTCGACGCCGGGCTCGCTCACAGGATCATCGGGTCGACTGCCATGGCGACGAAGAGCAGGGCCAGATAGGCCAGCGAGTAGTGGAAGAGCACGCCGGCGCGCTTCGGGGTCAGGTCCTGGCGCAGCGACCACGCGAGCTGCACGAACCGCGCCCCAAGGATCGCGGCGACCGCCAGATAGACCGGCCCGAAAGTGCCGGTCAGTACCGGGGTCAGCGTGAGGCCGACGAGAAACACCGTGTAGAGGAGGATCTGCCGCGCGGTCTCCCGCTCGCCACGGACTACCGGCAGCATCGGGATTCGCGCAGCCTCGTAGTCGCGCTTGATCAAGAGCGCCAGCGCCCAGAAGTGCGGCGGCGTCCAGAAGAAGACGATCAGGAACAGGTAGAGCGCCGGCAGCGCCAGATTCCCCGTTGCCGCCGCCCAGCCGACGAGTGGTGGAACGGCGCCCGCCGCGCCGCCGATGACGATGTTCTGCGGCGTCGAGCGCTTCAGCCACCGCGTGTACACCAGCACGTAGAACAGGTTCCCGACGAGGGCGAGAACTGCGGCGAGCACGTTGACGACCGAGGCCAGCAGGACGAAAGAGAGCGCCGAGAGCGCAAGGCCAAACTCAAGCGCAAGCTCCGGGCTCACCCGCCCGTCCGCAACGGGTCGCCGCGCGGTCCTGCCCATCGAGCGGTCGATGTCGCGGTCGAGCACGTGGTTCAACGCGCTCGCGCCCCCACAGGCGAGGCCGAGGCCGACGAGCGTCGCTGCCAGTAGACCGGGATCGGGCATTCCCTGCGCCCCTACGAACATGCCCGCGGCCCCCGTCAGCAGCAACAACGACATGATCCGCGGCTTTGTCAACGACACGTAGTCGCGCCACGAAACGCGTACCGGCCGCTCGCCTCGGTAGAGCCGAGCGGTGGTGACGACAGTCGCCGCGAGGGCCAGGGCCGCGAGCGCCAGATGCAGGGGCCGCAGCCACCAACTCGCAATGGCAGCGAAGAACAGCAAAAGGGCCGCGAGCGCGACCGGGAAAACGGCGCGATGCGCAAACCAGGTTCCCAAGACCAGCGCCACGAGCAAAGGCGCCGCCACACCGACAAGCGCGCGGTGCGTGATGCCCAGCTCTCCGCTGACGACGACGAGAACTCCGGCCGCCGACGAGCCGACGCCGCACAACCGAAGCCAGGGGCCGGCTCGAACGCTCATGCCCGCTCTCCCGCCAGCCGGCGGCGCAGGTCACGCAAAGGCCGCGAGCTCGTCACATAGGGGATCTTGTCGAAGTTGTGCGGAGGGGGCGGTGAGGTCGTGGACCACTCGAGCGTGTCGCCCAGCCACGGGTCGTTGACGGCGCGCGGGCTCCGCCGCCGCGCCCAGATCACGTTGGCGATGAAGACCAGCACACCGACACCCATCACATACGACCCGATCGTAGACAGCAGGTTGTAGAGCTCCCAGGAAGAGTCGGTGTACGTGTAGATCCGGCGCGGCATTCCCATCAACCCGAGGAAGTGCTGCGGGAAGAAGGCGAGGTTGAACCCGATGAATGTCAGCCAGAAGTGCCACTTTCCGAGCGTGTCGTTCAGGTAGCGGCCGAACATCTTCGGCCACCAGTAGTAGAGCGCCGCGAAGATCCCGAAGACCGAGCCCCCGAACAGCACGTAATGGAAGTGCGCGACGACGAAGTACGTGTCGTGCACCTGCCAGTCGAACGGGAAGGCGGCGACGTAGATCCCCGAGAGACCGCCGATCGTGAAGACGGCGATGAAGCCCAGCGAGAAGAGCATCGGCGTCTCGAAGATCAGGTTCCCGCGCCACGTGGTCGCGAGCCAGTTGAAGATCTTCACCCCGGTGGGCACGGCGATGATCAGCGAGGCGACCATGAACCAGATGTCGAGGCCCCAGCCGAGGCCCACGGCGAACATGTGGTGCGCCCAGACGAGCAGCGAGTAGAAGCCGATCGCCACCGTCGAGAATGCGACCGCCTTGTAGCCGAAGATCGGCTTCCTCGAGAAGACGGGGATGACCTCGGAGATGATCCCCATCGCCGGCAGGATCATCACGTAGACCTCGGGGTGGCCGAAGAACCAGAAGACGTGCTGGTAGAGGAGCGGATCGCCCCCGTCGTCGGGCAGGAAGAAGTGCGTCCAGCCCTGGCGGTCGAGGAGCAGCATCGTCAGCCCGGCTGAGAGGGCGGGCAACACAAGGACGAGCAGACCGGAGTAGATCTCGATCGTCCAGACGAAGAGCGGCAGCCGCATCCACGTCATCCCCGCGGTGCGCATGTTGTGGATCGTCGCGAGGAAGTTGATCGCACCGGCGAGAGACGAGAGCGAAAGGACGTGCAGGCCGACGATCCACAGGTCCTGCCCGTTGCCCGCGGTCTCGGCCGACAGCGGCGGATAGGCCGTCCAGCCGGCCTTGGCAGCGCCGCCCTGGGCGAACCAGCTCGAGTACAGGATCACACCGCCGAGGAGGAAGAGCCAGTACGAGAGCGCGTTGAGGCGCGGGAAGGCCACGTCCCGGGCGCCGATCATCAGCGGCACGAGGAAGTTGGCGAAGCCGGCGAAGATCGGCACGACGACGAGAAAGACCATCGTCGTGCCGTGCATGGTGAAGAGCTCGTTGTAGGTGTCTCGAGAGAAGATGTCGACGTCGGTCGCGATCAACTGCGTTCGAATGAGCAGAGCGAGGATCCCGCCCGCGAGGAAGAAAACGAGGCTCGTGAGGATGTAGAGGATCCCGATGCGCTTGTGGTCGACCGTGGCGACCCAGCTCGCAACGCGCCCCTGGTACCAGGGGACGGGATAGACCGGCGTCTCGGCGCGGCTAGCCACTCTGCTGGCTCCCCTGACCGAACCGCTGCCGCAGGTAGCCGGTCAGCGCGTCGATCTGCTCATCGCTCCAGCCCCGCCCGACCGGAGGCATCTTGTTCCGACCCTCGCGGACGATCTGTTCGACCGACTGCGCGCTCGAGACGGTCGCAGAGCTGAACGCCGGCCCGATGAACCCCTGCCCTTGATCGCCGTGGCAGGTCGC
>JBKPGE010000261.1:0-6471 GCA_046729215.1 Actinomycetota bacterium
AAGCTCGTCGATCCGGAGAGCGAATGGATCGAGTTCGGCGCCGAGTCGCAAGCGGCGCCGATTCTCGGCGGTCTCGGGAACGTCGACACGTACGAGGCGACCGAGTTCCCCGGCCGGCCCGGGTTCCAAGGATTCACGCTGCGACTGTTCGAGCCCGAGACTGGCCTTTGGCGGATCTGGTGGGCCTCGACGATCAGCGGAGGTCAGCTCGAAGCACCGGTCGTCGGACGGTTCGAGGACGGAATCGGACTGTTCGAGTGCGACGACGTCGTCGACGGAGTGCCGTTGAGAGTCCGTTACACCTGGAAGGTCATCAGCGCCGACTCGCTCAGGTGGGAGCAGTCGTTCTCCTTCGACGGCGGCGGGACCTGGGACACGAACTGGATCATGGAGTCGACGCGATGAAGGAACGCGGCTGACTACCGAGCGACCGTCGCCCTGAACGCGAATGCGGCGGTAAGTGCGAGCACGCAGGAGAGTGCCCAGGTCGTGACCGCCAGCCCATGCGCGGGGTTTTGCGCCGCGGCGCTGAGGTAGAGGCCGACGAAGGCCGCGACGCCGATCACCTGACCGACCAGGCTTGCAGTGAGGATCAGCCCGCTCAGGTGAGCGGCCTGCGCTTGTCGCACGGCACCCGCGAGCCGGTCTGCCAGCGGCGCGAACCCGCACGCGTGGCCTACCCCGGCGGCGAACAAGAGCGGAGTTGTGAGCGCGAGAGACCAACCGTGTCCGTCCGCGCTCAAGCCGATTCCTGCGAGCGCCGCTCCCATGACGAGGGGACCGAGCGTCGGCAGGCGGGCGCGTGCCGCGGCGCCGGCGCGGTTCCAGGTGAGGCTCGCAGTCGCAAAGCCGCCGGCGTAGATCGCAAACGTCGCACCGGCGTGTAGGGGCGTGAAGCCCAGACTGCCTTGCAGATACAGCGTCAGACTGACGAGAAAACCTGCGTAGCAGCTCATCACGAGCAGCACGCACATCGCTCCGGAGGCGACCGGCCGCGCCCGAAGAAGCCCCAGGTCGAACAGCGGATCGCTCGCACGCCGCCGGAGCCGCCGCTCGTGAGCGAGGAACAATGAGACGGCGAGTGCGCAGGCTGCGAGACACGCCCAGCTCCAGGCAGGCCAGCCGTACTCGCGCCCAAAGCTCAGTGGCACGACAAGCGCCAGCATCGCGGTGGTGAGCAGTCCGGCACCGACCAAGTCGAGCCGCTGTTCAGTCGAAGGTGCCATGGGCGGAAGCGCGCGCCGCGAGACGAGCAGCAGCGGCGCCCCGATCAGCACATTGAGGAGAAGTGCCGGACGCCACGCGGCAGCGAGCAGATCCGCGGTGACGAGGAGTCCGCCCAGAATTTGCCCTGCTGCGACGCCAACCGCGAGGATCATCGAGTACGCCCCAAGCGCGCGGGCCCGTCGCTCTCCTTGGAACTGGATCTGGATCATCGAGAGCACCTGCGGCGTCATCAGCGCCGCCGCCGCACCCTGGAAGCCGCGCGCGGCGATCAGAAGCACTGGATCGGGCGCGAGACCGCCGACCAGTGAGCACACGGTGAACGCGCCCAAGCCCAGCTCGAACGCACGCCTTCGCCCGAGGACGTCCCCGAGCCGGGCGCCTGTGACGACGAGGGCGCCGAACGCCAGTGTGTACGTCGCGACGATCAGTTGGAGCTCGGCGCCCGATGCGTGGAGGCTCGACCGGATGCTCGGCGCCGCGACGACGAGGATCGACGCGTCCATCGACGCCATCGCCTGTCCGAGAAGCAGAACGAGGAGCGCAGCCACTCCCACCAGCGTGCTGCCTTGCTCCGTTCGCGCTCTTGGACATTCATGCGCGAACTGCAGAATGGGTGCATGCTCTCGAGGCGTACGCTCGTCGATCGCGACGGAGTTGGAGTTGCAGACGTCGCTTGTCGCTGCACCCGAGGACGCGGGCTCGGCGAGCACACATCCGGGCACGCGCTGGTCTTCGTACGCCGTGGATGCTTCGTGCGTGAATCCGACGGCGTCGCGTCGATGCTCGACTCGACGCTCGCCTACTGCGTCAATCCCGAGCAGGAGGAGCGCTACGACCACCCGCACGACAGCGGGGACGACTGCACGGTCGTGTTCCTCAGCCCCGAGGTCGTCGCATCGCTCCAGGGCGGCGAGCCCTCGCTTCCAAGACGACCGCTGGCTGCCTCACCCGAGATCGATCTCGAGCAACGGTTGCTCCTCGCTGCAGCACGTCGCAGCGACGATCCTCACGAGCTCGTAGAGCGCGCAATCGAACTCGCCGCTCATGCGCTCGAGCAGCACGATCCGCGTCCAGTCGCAGCGGGACGTCCCGCGACCGCGCATGCCCGGCGCACGCTCGTTGCCCAGGCGCGTGAAGCGCTTGCCGCCGACCCGCGGCGATCCCTACCTCAGCTAGCGCGCGACCTCGCCGTCTCGCCGCACCATCTGAGCCGGATCTTCAGCTCCGCAACGGGCACGACGATTTCCCGCCACCGGTTGCGCCTGCGCGTACGTGCTGCCATGGAGCGCCTTTCCCGTGGCGAGCGCAACCTCGCACGGCTTGCCGCGGAGCTCGGCTTTACCGACCAGAGTCACCTCTGCCGCGCCGTCAGGAGCGAGACCCGGCGGACGCCGGCCGCTCTCGGAGCGGCGTTGCGCGCCGCCTAGGCTTGCCAGGCGAACATACGTTCGCTTTCATCTGTCGAGTGCAGCTTGCACTCGATGCACTCGACCGGCTGGTGGAGACGCTCGAAGAGCGCGGGCCGCTCACGGCTCTCGAGGCGGCCCGCTCGCTGTTTGCGGCGCCGTCGATCTCGGATGGGCTCGCCTGCTCGCTCCTGGCCGAGATCACCGCCGGAGACAGCCGAGTCATCTGCGCCGGCACCACTGTCTCCCTCAGCGGGGGACGGGCCGACCCGCTGCTGGAAGAGGCCGGGTTCGTCGTGTTCGACCTCGAGACGACTGGGCTCTCGGCCGAGCGTAACCGCATCTGCGAGGTCGGGGCGGTTCGCGTGCGCGCGCTGGAGCCGGTCGAACACTTTCAATCACTCGTGAACCCGGGAGTTCCGCTGCCGGACCCAGTGGCGCGTCTCACAGGCCTGCGCGAGCGGGAGCTGCGCTCGGCACCTTCCGTCTCCAGTGTCGTTAGGCGGTTCCTCACCTTCGCCGGCGACGAGCTGTTGGTCGCCCACAACGCCCGCTTCGACCAGCGGTTCCTCGAGCGGCAGCTCCTCCTGGCGCACGGCCGGCGCCTGTCCGAGCCGCCGCTCTGCACGGCCGCGCTCGCCCGTCGCCTGCTCGAAGGTCGCCTGCGTCGGGTCGGCCTCGCCTCGCTCGCCCACTTCTTCGGGGTTCCCACGAGACCGTGCCATCGCGCACTTCCCGATGCAGAGGCCACGGCGCAGGTGCTCATCCACCTCATTGGCCTCGCCCAGGAGCTCGGTGCAAGGCGTCTCTCCGAGCTCCGCGCGCTCGCCGCGCCTCGAAAACGGCGGGTTTATGGCAAGCGCTCGCTTGCCAGGCGCGCCCCCACTCGGCCCGGCGTCTACCTCTTTCGCGACCGCCGCGGGCAAGTGCTCTACGTCGGCCGCGCCCGTGACCTGCGCGCCCGCCTTCGCTCCTACTTCCGAAGCGAACGGCAGCGTCCGTCGGTGGAAGCGGCGCTTCTCGCCCTTGAGCAGATCGAGTGGCGGGTTCTGGGCTCGGAGCTCGAGGCCGCGCTCGAGGAGCTGCGACTGATCCGCGAGCTCGACCCGCCGGCCAATTCCCGTAGCCGGCGGAAAGAACACGGCGTCTACCTCAAGCGTGGCGGCGACGAGTTCATCGTCACCAAGAAAGCGACGGCGCTGGGCCCGATCACGAGCCGACGAAAAGCGTCGCTAGCGGCACGTGCGCTCGCCTTGGGCACGCCCGAAGAGCTCGATTGCCTACTTCAAGACGGGCCGTTGCCGCGTCTGCGGGTCCGCCTCTCGCAGCTGGCTGAGGACCTGCGCTACGAGGAGGCGGCGAGACTGCGGGATCGCCTCGAAGCGCTCGAGCAGGTGATCGAGCGCCTACGCCGGCTGGAGCGGCTGCGCCGGCTGGAGGTCTGCCTGATCGCTCCGGCGATCGAGGCGCCCTGGCGGAAGGCGTTCTTCGTCTCCGAGGGCAGAGTCCGCGCCGTTCGCTCGCTGCCTCCGGGAACCGGGGCGATGCTCGAGATCAACGCGGGCCTGGCGGTTTGTCGTCAAGCGTGCACGGATTCGGAGGAGACGCTGACTCCGGATCAGGCAGAAGACCTCCTGCTCCTCGACGGCTTCATCCGTCGCCCGCCGCCCGAGCTGGCCGTGCTGCCGCTCGACGCCGACCAGATCACGGCTCATCTCCGTAAGCGAGGCATCGCTCGAGCGGCGTAAGGGAGACTTGCGGCATGGCCGTGAGCCCCTCGCGCTACGACGCCATCGTCATCGGTGCCGGCCACAACGGACTGGTCACGGCGTGCTACCTGGCGCGCGCTGGGCTTCGCGTGCTGGTGCTCGAGCGGCGCCACGTCGTCGGCGGGGCCTGCGTCACCGAGGAGACGTTCCCCGGCTACAAGGTGTCAACCGCCGCCTACGTCAACAGCCTCTTCCATACGGCGATCGTCCGCGACCTGAACCTGGCCTCCTACGGCTACGAGGTTCTCGCCCGAGATCCCTCGTCGTTCACACCGTTCCCCGACGGGCGGTCGCTGACGATGGGCCCTGACACGGATATGACCCGCAAGGAGATCGCCAAATTCAGCGCGCGCGACGCCGAGCGCTATCCCCAGTACGAGGCGATGCTCGAGCGGGTGGCGGCGGTGGTCGAGCCTACGCTGACGATGACCCCGCCCGACCTGCTGAGGCCGCGACCCGGCGACCTCAAGACACTGCTTTCTCTGACACGCTCGTTACGGCGGCTCGGCGACGGCGCCGGCGAGGCGGTCGAGATCCTGACCGGCGCCGCACGTCCGATCCTCGATCGCTGGTTCGAATCCGAGGAGCTGAAGGGGACGCTCGCAACCGACGCGATCATCGGCGCGATGGCAAGCCCGTCAATGCCGGGGACGGCGTACGTGCTCTTTCACCACGTTATGGGTGAGGCCGGCGGCAAGCGCGGCGTCTGGGGCTACATGCGAGGCGGTATGGGTGGGCTCACCCAGGCCTTGGCGGCCGCCGCACGCGACCTCGGCGCCGACATCCGCTGCGAGACCGAGGTGGCTCGCATCCTCGTGGAAGACGACCGCGCCGTCGGCGTCGCTGTGTCGACCGGCGACGAATACCTCGCCCCCATCGTCGCCAGCAACGCCGATGCTCGTGTGACCTTTCTGGGGATGCTGGACAGGGCGGCGCTGCCCGAGCCGTTCGTGGCCGATGTCGAGCGGATCAGCTATGCCAGCGCCTCGCTGAAGATCAACGTCGCCTTGGCGGAACTGCCGAACTTCCGTGCCGTGCCGGGCACAGAACCTGGGCCTCAACACCGCGGCACGATCCACATCTGTCCCGACCAGGACTACATCGAGCGCGCGTTCGACGACGCCAAGTACGGCCGCCCGTCAGAGGAGCCCGTGCTCGAGTGCACGATCCCCTCGGTGGTGGATCCGACGGTCTCGCCACCCGGCCGGCACCTCATGTCGATGTTCATCCAATACGCCCCCTACGAGCTTCGCGACGGCTCGTGGGACGACCAGCGTGAGGCATTCGCCGACCGCTGTTTCGACGTGCTGAACGAGTACGCACCGAACTTCAAGGACGCTGTCCTAGAGCGTCAGGTGCTCACGCCCGTCGACCTCGAGCGTGTCTTCAACCTCACCGGCGGCAACATCTTCCAGGGCGCGATGACCCCGGGCCAGCTCTTCGCGTTCCGTCCCGTGCCCGGCTACGCGCGCTACCGGACGCCGATCGATGGCCTGTACCTCTGCGGCGCTGCCGCCCACCCGGGCGGTGGCGTGATGGGCACGCCCGGCCTCAATGCCGCCCGCGAGATCCTCGGTCACCGCTCCCTTCGCGCGCGAATCACGGCGAGCCGCTCGAGACTGGCGGCGGGCCACAACGCCCTCGAGTCGTAGTACACGTCGAACGCCGGGACAGACTTGGGGAGCGTGACCCAAGGCAGCTTCGACCGGGTGAAGATGTGAACGTCGGGTGTCACGCCCGACGGGTCGTCGAGCGTGCCGCCGCGAACGAACTTCATCTCGGGCCATCCGTACTCGCTGAAGACCGCTACCTGGCACGTCGGGCAGCGGAAGATCCGCTGCGTGCTGCCGTCGTCGCGAGGCGCGTCGACCGGCTGCAGGTCGCCGGCGAGCAGCTCCACACGGTCGGCCTCGATCAGCAGGTTGATCACGAAGGCGCTCCCGGTCTGGCGCTGGCAATTGAGGCAGTGGCAGCAGTGGATGAAGAGTGGATCCGACGTCAGCCGGTAGCGAACCACTCCGCAGGAGCAACCACCCTCGCGTTCGACGTTCACCCCTGGACAGTACCCC
>JBKPGE010000262.1:0-16116 GCA_046729215.1 Actinomycetota bacterium
GCGAAGCCGAAGTCGTAGCCCCACACGCGCTCGAAGATGATCGAGCGCGTCAACACCTGGCGCGGGTTGAGCATGAAGAGCTCGAGGAGGTTGAACTCGGTCCGGGTCAGATCGATCCGTTCGCCGTCGCGCCGCACTTCCCGAGTTCCAGGATCGAGCTCGATGTCGGCAAAGCGGAGCACGCCGTCGGCAGTCGGGGTGGCGCGCCGCAGCAGCGCCCGGATCCGCGCGAGGAGCTCGTCGAGCGCGAACGGCTTCACGAGGTAGTCATCGGCGCCTGCGTCGAGGCCGGCCACCCGGTCGCCCACGGCGTCGCGCGCCGTGAGCATCAGGACGGGCACCTCGTTGCCGTTCTCGCGGATCCGCCTGCACACCTCGAGCCCGTCGATTCCGGGCATGAGGATGTCGAGAACGACGGCGTCCGGCTGCCCGTTGGACTCGAGCTGGGCGAGAGCCTCCGCGCCGTCCGCGGCAAGGTCGACCTGGTAGCCCTGGAGCTCCAGGGCACGGCGCAGGGAGTCGCGCACAGCGCGTTCGTCGTCGACAACGAGGATCTTCACGGCTGAATTGTGGCGAACGCTGCTAAGAAATCAGTGAGAAGCCGAAGTCGCCTGCGCCTGCCAGACCGCGTTCAGGCCGCTCTGCATGTAGCCCATGAGGGCGGGGTAGAAGACGAGGAACAGGATCAAGCCGATCCAGCCGTTGATCGGCTCGATGCCGGTCAGTCGCTGCGCGGCCTGGACGCGCTTGAACCCGTTGTAGAAGGAAACGAGAGCCGGGACGATGATCAGCGCTCCGAGGGTGATCGCGAGCAACGACGTGCCCGGGCTCGTGCCGAGCTCGTTGGTGTTCTTCGCCCGGCCGTAGTCGCGCAGCTCCCGGTGGATGAAGTACCACCAGAAGAACCCGTAGATGAAGAGCGTGATGAGCTCGAGCACGATCACCCAGACGACGCTTCGGATCTTCGCCGTCGCTTCAGTGCCTTGGATAGGGACGACTTCGGCCATCAGGCGGCCACGCGCTCGAACTGCGAGATGATCTGGTCGCCGTAGGCGGCGAGCGTCTCTTCCTGGTTGTGCGTCATGAGGTAGACGTTGAACTGGTCGACGCCCAAGGCCTCGAGTTCCTTCAGCTTCTCCGTCGCCTGCTCGACGGTGCCGAGGACGCAGAAGCGATCGCAGATCTCGTCGGTCACGAACTCGCCGTGCGCAGCCCCCACTCGGCTGTGGTCCTTGTAGTCGTAGAACTTCCGCGCTTTGACGAAGTCGGTCAGCGCCTCGGGGATCTCGGATTCCCAGCCGTACTTCTCGATCAGGTCCATGACGTGGTTGGAGACCATCGCGGGGAACCAGCGGACCTGCTCCCGTGCGTCGGCCAGGTCATCCGAGATGTGGCTCGGAGCCCCGACGATGCACTTGAGCTCGGACGGGTCGCGGCCAGCCTCCTCAGCGGCCTTTTTGGCCGTGTCCATGATCCACTCGATGATCACCGGGTCGGCGAGCTGGATGATCACGCCGTCCGCCACGCGGCCCGCGACCGCGAGCGCCTTGGGCCCATAGCCGGCGATCCACATCGGGATCTCCGGAACGTCCTTTCTGGCCCACGTCAGCTCGAGCTCTTTGTCGTTCCAGTCGACCTTCCGGCCGTTCATCAGATCTTTGATCATCGCGCAACGTCGCTCGAACTCGGCTACGCGGACCGGTTTCAGGCCGACAACGCGGCGGGAGGAGTCGCCGCGGCCGATGCCCATCACCATCCGGCCGTTCGAGAGATCCTGCATCGTGGCGTACCAGCTCGCCGTGATCGTCGGGTCACGGATGCCCGGGTTCGTGACGAAGTGGCCGAGCTTGATCTTCGACGTGCGGGCCGCGGCGAGCGGCATCGTCGCGTAGGACTCCTGCCAGAGGATGTGCGAGTCGTAGGTCCACGCGTACTCGAACCCGTGCTGCTCGGCGAGCTCCACCAGCTCGAAGAAGCGGGAGCTGGGCGGGTCGGGCAGGACGGTGACGCCGAAGCTGAGCATGGATCCTCCTCGGTGGCCGGGCAGGGAAACCTGCATTTTTCCTTGAAATCTTCAGGGTGGCAATCTGGACCTACCTGCTCTTCGCGCTCCTGGCCGGCGCGATGCTTCCGTTTCAGTTCGGGATCAACGCGCAGCTCGCCGAGTGGGTGGGCGGATCGGTGCGAGCCGCGTTGGTCTCGTTCTTGGTCGGCGCAGTGGCTCTGTTTCTCGCCGCGCTGACAACGGCGCGCGACGGTTGGCCGGAGCACGCGGGAGATGGGCCGTGGTGGATCTGGGTCGGCGGTCTGCTCGGAGCGTTCTACGTGCTGGGCTCGATCGTCACGGCGCCGAAGCTCGGCGCTGCCACGCTCGTGGCGCTGATCCTCGCCGGACAGGCGATCGCGTCGCTGCTCGTCGACCACTTCGGCTGGGTCGGGTTCGAGCAGCATCCCATCACGGCCGTGCGGGTAGTCGGCCTGCTTCTCCTGGCCGGCGGCGTCGCGCTCGTCCGCCTCTCGTAGCGCCCGACCCAAATGGGTCGGACCCCGTCACGAACAAGCGCCAACTTTGGAACAAAAGAGATACGGCTGCGCCGAGGTTTCGCCTGGCCTAGCGGCCGCGGGCGGCGGGACGGGTCCCGTTTGGGGTCAGAAGAGTCACAGGTACGTGGCGGGGTCCGACCCCGGTTACGAAGCGAGCCAACCGATCGTCTTCGACGCCAGACGATCGAGGGCCTGCACCGAGAGCTCGAGGTGCTCTTCCTTCGTGTCCTCGAGCTTCGTATGAGACAGGCCTCGGAGGCTCTGGACGAAGAGCATCACCGTCGGGATTCCCGCCCGCGAGACCTCGGCCGCGTCGTGGAGCGGGCCGCTGGGGAGCCGGTGCGACTGGCCGGCGACCTCCTGGATCGACTCGTCCGCGAGCTGGACCAGCCCGTCGTCGAAGAGGATCGGCTCGATGTTCCAGATGCGCTCGAACTCGACGTCGATCTGCTCCTCCTCTGCGAATCGCCGGCAGCACTCGCTCGCGTCCGCGAGCAGCGCCGCGAGGCTCGCCGCGTTCAAATGGCGCTGGTCGAGAAGCTGCTCCGCCGTCTCGACGACCGAAGTGACTATGCCTGGGTAACAGACGACACCACCCGAGGTGCAGACGGCGCCGTCTCCGGTTCGCGCCGCGATCTCGCGGAGCTCCAGCGCGAGCTTGGCGGCTCCGGCGAGCGCGTCCCGACGCTGATCCATCGGCGTCGAGCCGGCGTGCGCCGCCTGGCCGCGCCACGTGACGCGGTGGCGTTCGACCCCGTAAGTCCCAAGTACCGCGCCCAGCGGCAGATCCATCGACTCGAGCACCGGCCCCTGCTCGATGTGGAGCTCGAGATATGCCGCGGCGTGCTCGAGCTGCCGCCTGGACTCCGTCGCCCGATCCAGATCCACGCCGTGCGCGCTGATCGCCTCGGGCAATGAGATGCCGTCGCGATCGGTCAGCTCACGTAACTCGTCCTGGTCGTTCATCGAGCCCGCTGCGGCGCTGGAGCCGAATAGCGAGCGGCCGAAGCGGGCGCCCTCCTCGTCCGCCCAGCTGACGAGGCGGACAGTGACGGGCGGCTCGCCCTCCTCGGCGATCCGCCGGAAAACCTCCGAGCCCGCGACCACGTTGAGCGCGCCGTCCAGCCACCCCCCGTTAGGAACCGAATCGAGGTGCCCACCGATCAGTAGCTCCTGATCCGACCGACCCCGGAGCGTCCACCACTGGTTCCGCGCCTCGTCGAACGCCATCTCAGCCCCGGCCCCGTCGAGCTTCCCGGCCATCCACTCCTGTGCCTGAACCCAGGTGTCCGTCCAGGCCACGCGCTGGGCGCCGTCCTCGTTGCCAGTCAGCTCACGGAGCTCCTTCAGCTGGGCGACGGTCCGTGAAGGATCGAGCGGGCTCACGACACGCAGAAGCCGTTGCCTTCGATGTTGCTCAGAACTGCCACGCCACGACGTTAACGTGTCGTCATGGCGTCCGTAGCGGCCGAGCGACCTCGGCCGAACGTTACGTGGCGGCCTGCTGCGAAACAGGTCGCAATGCTCGCCGGAGTCCTCGCCGGGCTCTGCCTCCTCTGGGAGGCTTTCAAGTGGTTCGGCGAGACGACCGGCCTCAAGATCGGCGCGTTCGAGGTCAACGACCGCACCCTCCCGCACATCTACGACATCGTCGGCCAGCTCTTCGAGCCCTCCCGCCGGAACGGGCCGATGCTGATCGAGGTCCTCTGGGACGCCGCCCTATTCACCGCCAAGGAGGCCGCCGTCGGGTTCGCGCTCGGCGCCTCCATCGGATTCGTGCTCGGAGTGTTCCTCGCCCACTCGCGGCTGCTCCAGCGCAGCTTCCTGCCCTACATCGTCGCCTCGCAGACGATCCCGATCCTCGCGATCGCCCCGATGGTCGTGGTCTGGCTCGGCGGCCGCGGCTTTCCCGATTGGTTCTCGGTCTCCGTGATCGCCGCATACCTGACCTTCTTCCCGGTCACGATCAACACCCTCCGCGGCCTGACGTCGGTCGATCCCCGCGCGCTCGAGCTCATGCGCTCGTACGCGGCCGGCTCGTGGGAGATCCTCTGGAAGCTCAGGCTTCCGACCTCGCTCCCCTACCTCTTCGCGGCCTTCAAGATCGCGGCGACGGCGAGCGTCGTCGGCGCGATCATCGGCGAGCTGCCTGCCTCGATCCAGGATGGCCTAGGCGGCGCGATCCTCAACTTCAACCAGTACTACGCGACCTCACCGCCGAGCCTCTGGGCGACCAACCTAGTCGCCGCGCTGCTCGGGATCACCTTCTTCCTGATCGTCGTCGTCGTCGAGCGGATCGTCGTCCGCCGGGCGCCGGAGCACGTGGCATGAGCGATCCCGTTGTCAGCCTCTCGAACGTCCGGAAGGAGTTCGGCACGGGCGGGGTCGTCGCGCTCGAAGGGATCAACCTCGAGATCGGGGAGCGCGAGTTCATCTCCCTGATCGGCCCGTCGGGCTGCGGCAAGTCGACGCTGCTGCGGATCATCGGCGACCTGATCCAGCCGACTGCCGGCGACCTCGTCGTGAACGGCAAGTCCGCGCACCAGGCCCGGCTCGACCGGGACTACGGCATCGTCTTCCAGGACGCGGTGCTCTTCGACTGGCGGACGGTGGCCAAGAACATCGCGCTGCCGCTGGAGATGATGGGTTGGGACCGGCGAAAGCGGGCCGACCGCGTCAAGCAGCTCGTCGACCTCGTCGAGCTGACCGGGTTCGAAAGCCATCATCCCTGGCAGCTCTCCGGCGGGATGCAGCAGCGGGTGTCGATCGCGCGCGCCCTCTCGTTCGATCCGCCGCTCCTGCTGATGGACGAGCCGTTCGGCGCGCTCGACGAGATGACGCGGGAACGCCTGAACCTTGAGCTTCTCCAGATCTGGGAACGGAGCGGGGGCACCGTCACCTTCGTCACGCACTCCATCTCGGAAGCGGTGTTCCTCTCGACACGAGTCGTCG
Source organism: Actinomycetota bacterium (assembly GCA_046729215.1). Lineage (GTDB taxonomy): Bacteria > Actinomycetota > Thermoleophilia > Gaiellales > Gaiellaceae > JACDAN01. The sequence goes on from JBKPGE010000262.1 coordinate 5,497, forward strand.
TCATGTCCGCCCGTCCGGGCCGGATCGTCGGGATCATCGACGTCGACCTCCCACAGCCGCGAACCGCCGACACGCGTGAGGAGGCTCGCTTCGCAGAGCTGATCCGCGAGGTCCGGCATCTGCTCCGCCGCGGCGGAGGCTTCGACGTCGGGGAGCCCGCCGGCGAGGAAGAGCTCATCGTCGCCGAGGAGGGCTTGCACTGAGCACCACAGTCGTGGAGCCGATCCCCCGCGGGACGTTGGGTGTACGGGTCGGCCGGCGGCTCACCGACTGGGCGCCGGCGGTCGTCGTCTTCGTCGCGGGCATTGCCCTCTGGGAGGGCCTCGTGCGCGGCCTGGACATCCAGGAATTCCTGCTCCCGCCGCCGTCCGACATCGCCAGGACACTTTGGACCGAGCGCGACACGCTCTGGAGCGCCGGTTGGTTCACGTTTGAAGAAGCGTTCGGCGGCTGGGTGATCGGCTGCTCGGCGGCGATCGTGACCGCGCTCATGCTGGCCCGCTGGCGCACGCTGGCCACGGCGCTCATGCCGTTCGCGATCGCCGCCAACGCGATCCCGATCATCGCGTTCGCGCCGATCACGAACAACTGGTTCGGGACGCTCAGCCAGCTCTCGAAGATGGTGATCGCGGCAGTGCTCTGCTACTTCCCGGTGCTCGTCAACACTCTCCGCGGGCTGACGTCGGTCCGGCCGCAGCAGATCGAGCTCATGCGCTCCTACGCAGCCGGCGAGGTCGAGATCTTCCGGCGCGTCCGGATTCCCAACGCCCTCCCGTTCATCTTCACCGGGTTGAAGGTTGCGACCGTACTCGCGATGATCGGGGCCATCGTGGGTGATTGGTTCGGCGGCTCGCTGGATGCCCTCGGGGTCGAGATCCAGAGGCAGGCCGGCGTCTTCGCGTTCACCGAGGCGTGGGCGGCGATCGTCGTCGCGAGCGTCCTCGGAATCGCGTTCTACGCGGCCGTTGCTGCGGCCGAGCGGCTTACGATGCGCTGGTATCCGTCAGCTCGGGGAGCGACGGATTGACGCCCGAGACTTCGGAAAGGGGTAAGGGGATGAGGAAGAGCAGGTGGCTGTGGCTCCCCGCGCTGGTGGGCGCGGCGATGTTTGCGCTGACAGCATGCGGCGGCGACAGCGGTGGTGGTGGTGGCGACAAGGACAAGGTGACGCTCCAGTCCAAGTGGGTCGTCCAGGCCCAGTTCGCGGGCTACTACGCCGCCCTCGACCAGGGCTATTACGACGACGAGAACCTCGACGTCACGATCAGGCCGGGAGGCCCCGACATCGTTCCCGAGCAGGTCGTCCTCGGCGGCCAGGCGGAGTTCGGCATCGACTGGCTCGACAGCCTCCTCGCGACGCGCGATCAGGGACAGGACATCGTCAACATCGCGCAGGTCTTCACGCGCTCCGGCATGACCGAGGTGACCTGGAAAGACAGCGGGCTCTCCCAGATCACCGACCTCCGTAGCAAGAAGGTCGGCGTCTGGCTCGGCGGCAATGAGCACAAGCTGTTCGCGGCGCTGAACAAGAACGGAATCAATCCGCAGAAGGACACGAAGATCGTCAAGCAGCCGTTCGACATGAACCTCTTCCTCAACCGGGAGGTCGACGCGGCCGCGGCGATGACCTACAACGAGCTCGCGCAGGTGCTCGAGACCAAGGATCCGAAGACCGGACAGCTCTACAAGCTCAACCAGTTGAACGTCATGAAGATGTCCGATCTCGGCACGGGAGCGCTGGAGGACGGCGTTTTCGTCCGCGGCGACTGGATCGAGGACGAGGACAACCAGGACATCGCGAAGCGGTTCCTGAAGGCGAGCTTCCGGGGCTGGGTCTACTGCCGAGACAACCCGGAGGACTGCCTCCGGATCGTTCTCGACAACGGCCCGACGCTCGGTGAGGGCCACCAGCGCTGGCAGCTGAACGAGATCAACGCGCTGATCTGGCCGGCCCCGAAGGGGATCGGCGTGATGGAGCCCGAGTCGTGGGACGTCACGAAGCAGATCGCGCTCGACGGGAAAGTGATCAAGAAGCCGGCGAGCGACGACTCGTTCCGCACGGACATCGCCCAGTCGGCCGTCGACGAGCTCAAGGACGACGGCGTGGACGTCAACGGGGAGAACTGGCAGAAGGAAAAGGTCCAGGTCACGGCGGGCGGCGCGTAAGGAACCGGGGGAAACCGGGTTTCCCCCGGTAGCCCCCTCCTCATGTTCTTCTGAACGTCAACGGGGCCGGCCAAGCCGGCCCCTCCTTTCCTTGCGGTTGCAGATGCGCCAGGCTTGCACGTACGCTCGTTTAAGGGCCTGAGAAAGGAGATGCAGATGTCGGTATTGATCAGAGGTGGGAGAGTGATCACGGCGGCCGACGACTACCTCGGCGACGTCTTCGTCGAGAACGAGCGGATCTCTCTCATCGGCGAGTCGCTGGACGTGGATGCCGACAAGGTCATCGACGCGTCGGGGAAGTACGTGCTCCCGGGCGGCGTCGACCCACACACCCATCTCGACATGCCGTTCGGCGGAACGGTGACGATCGACGACGTCGAGTCCGGGCAGACCGCGGCGGCGTTCGGAGGAACGACGTGCCACGTCGACTTCGTGATTCAGCCGCAGGGCTCGACATTCGCCGACGCGCTCGACGAATGGCGCGCGAAGGCCAACGGCAAGCAGGTGATCGACATGGGCTACCACATGGCGATCACCGACCTCGACGAGGGCGGGTCGCTCGAGGAGTTGGCCGGGCTCCCCGACCAGGGGGTGACCTCCTACAAGCTCTTCATGGCCTACAAAGGCGCGCTGATGGTCGACGACGAGACGCTCTTCCGCTCGATGCAGGTGGCGGCGGACTCGGGCGCGCTCGTGATGGTCCATGCCGAGAACGGCGACGCGATCGACGTCCTCGTCAAGGAGGCGCTCGCGGAGGGAAAGACAGAGCCGCGCTACCACGCGCTGACGCGGCCGCCGGAGACCGAGGGTGAGGCCACGAACCGGGCGATCCAGCTGTCTCGGGTCGCGGGCTCGCCGCTCTATGTCGTGCACGTCTCCTGCCAGGAGGCTGTCGAGCCGATCGCGATCGCGCGGGAGAAGGGCTGGAACGTGTGGGGCGAGACCTGCACCCAGTACTTCTTCGTGGACTACACGTTCCTCGAGCGTCCGAACTTCGAGGGCGCGAAGTTCGTCTACACGCCGCCGCCGCGCGACAAGGCGAACCACGATGTCCTCTGGAACGCCGTTCGCACGGACATCCTGTCGGCGATCTCGACCGACCACTGTGCGTTCAACTGGGACGGCCAGAAGACACTCGGGAAGGACGACTTCTCAAAGATCCCGAACGGCGGTCCCGGCCTCGAGAATCGGCTGCACATGATCCACGAGTTCGGCGTTCGCGAGGGCCGCATCTCGGTCAACCGCATGGTGGAGCTGCTCTCGACGAATCCAGCGAAGCTCTTCGGGCTGTATCCGCGGAAGGGGACGATCGCCGTGGGCTCCGACGCCGACATCGTGGTCTTCGACCCGGAGAAGAAGGTGACGATCTCAGCCGCCAACCATCACTCGCGCGTGGACTACAACCTCTACGAGGGCACCGAGGTGAGCGGCTCGCCGGAGGTCGTGTTGCTGCGAGGGAACATCTTGGTCGAAGACGACGAGCTGGTCGCGTCGCCGGGGATCGGGCAGTACGTGGCGAGAGCGAAGTTCGGCGAGGAGCTGAAGCCGGCGGCAGTGGTCGCCTGAGGTGCCGCGCTACCTCATCATCAGACGCTTCTCGGTCGACGAGTCGCAGATGCCCGTCGTCGGGCGGCGGTCGCGCGAGCTCGTGGACGGCGAATTCCCCGAGGTGACCTGGGAGCACAGCCACGTGGTCGTGGACGGGGCTGGGACGGTTCGGACCTACTGTGTCTACGGTGCTCCGAACGAGGACGTCGTCCGTGAGCATTCGAAGCGGCTCGGCGCCCACCACATCGAGAGCCTCCACGAGATCGCCGGCGACGTCTCGCCGGAGGACTTCCCTCCGGAGTAGGTCCTACTCTCCGCGGCCCATAAGCCGCGCGTCGGCGACGTGGTACGTCGCGGTCTCGGCGAGAGCGATCCGTCGCGTCAGCTCTCGGCGCCGGTCGTGCCCATCCGGCACGAGCTGAAACGCCTCCCTGTAGAGCGCGGCCGCGTGCTCCTTCGCCCACCCGTGCTCGGCGTGCTCGGCAGCACCGACGAGGTAGTCCACGGCCTTCGCCGAGTCACCCGCGTCGCGCCAGTGGCGTGCGAGCGCTGCGCCCACCTCGCCGGACTCGCCGCCGATCTCCTCGAAGAAGAGCGCCGCCTCGCGGTGGCGCGCCCGCCGCGCCGAGCGGGGAAGCAGCTCGTACGCGACGTCACGGACGAGGACGTGGCGGAACATGTACTGCTCGTCACCCTCGAATGCGGACATCTTCTGCCTGGCGATCAGCTCGCGCCGCTCCAGCTCGGCCAGGGCCGGCTCGAGCATGGTCGTGTCCGGCGTCATCCGCTCCAGCGTCCGGCGCCAGAAGACCCGGCCCGCAACCGCCGCGTTCAAGAGCACCGTTCGCTCGGCCGGCGGCAGCGCATCGAGCCGCGCGGCGATGATCCCGCGGATCGTCGTCGGCATCGGCGCCGAGCTGTCACCGGACTCGACGAGCGCCGCAGCCAGCTGCTCGATGAACAGGGGATTCCCGTCGGCGACCGTGGCGAGGTCGGCTGCGCGGTCGAGCTCGTCGGCGGCGCCGACGTCCGCTAATCGGTGCGTCGCGAGCTGCAGCGCCGCCGCGGCTTCCAACGGCCGGAGCGGCAAAGCGGTGTGCGCCAGCAGGCCGCCGCCCCAGTCCGGACGCAGGTCGAAGAGCTCCGGCCGGGCGAGGACGAGCACGAGAACCGGGACGTCCCGCACTCGCGCGGCGAGCCGGCCCACGAGCTCGAGGAGCGCCTCGTCGGCCCACTGAAGGTCCTCGAAGACCAGCATCGTCGGCCGGTCGGCGGCCACAGCCTCGATGAACGTCCTGATCGAGAGGAAGAGGCTCTCGCGGTCGGCGATCGTCCCTTCCGGGTCGAGCCCCAGCAGGATCCCGAGGTTCTTGCCGACCTCCTCGGCCTCGGCGGCCGCGACGAGGCTCGAGACGGCGTTCGCGAGCTTGCCGACCGCCGTCTCGACGCTGTCCGTCTCGAAGATCCCGCAGAGCTGCTTGAGCTGGAAGGCGAGCGCGGAATAGGCCGTGCTCTCCCGATACGGGAGGACGCGCCCACGGACCGATCGGCCGCCGCGCTCGCGCACCTTGGCGGCGAACTCGACGGCGAGCCGCGTCTTGCCGACGCCGGCCGGCCCGATCACCGTCACCAGGTGCGGCGTTCGCTCCGACGCCACCCGCTCCCACGCGCCGAGGAGGACGTCGAGCTCGGGATCCCTGCCGATCAGGGGCCCGCCGACGGGCCGCTCCCCGGGCGTGCGCGTTTCGCGGAGCGCGATCCACGCAGGGACCGGCAGCTCCTTGCCCTTCGCCCGGACGGCGTCCACCGGCGCGTAGAGGATCACGTCCTTCGTGGCCCGGTAGGTCTCCTCTCCGGCCAGCACGGCGCCGACCGGCGCCGCCGTCTGAAGCCGCGCTGCCGTGTTCACGACGTCGCCCGTGACCATCGCCTCGCCGAGCGCAGGCCGGGCATCGACGATCACGAGGGCCTCGCCGGTGTTGACGGCGATACGGACCTTCAGGTCGAGGCGCGGGTCGGCGCCGTCCATTGCGGCGATCGTGTCCCGAACCGCGAGCGCCGCCCGCACGGCTCGCTCAGCGTCGTCGCCGTAGGCAACGGGCGCGCCGAAGACGCCGACGACTGCGTCACCGATGAACTTCTCGACGACCCCGCCGAAGGACTCCAGATCGCGCCGGACGGCGTCGTAGTACGGCCGAAGAAGCTCCTGGACCTCCTCGGGGTCGAGCCGCTCGGCGCGGGCGGTGAAGCCGACCATGTCGACGAAGATGACGCTGACGAGCCGCCGCTCCTCCGTCGCCGAGCCCCGCGCATCGGCGAGCGGGAGGCCACAGGCGAGGCAGAACCGCGCGATCTCCGGGTTCTCCTGTCCGCAGGACGCGCAGACGGCCATGCGCCAAGCCTATGACGAGCGGCTCAGCGGACCGCGCCGAGCACGCTGCTTACGAAGCCTGACGCCGCACGCGTTCGGCAGCGAGCTTCCTGTCGAGCGCCTGTCTCCGGTCCAACAGCTCGCGAAACTCCCGCTCGCGCTTGTCGCGCTCTGCGTGCTCCTCAGGTGTTCTCTTCCGAGGCTTCGCCATCATCCTCCTCTACCAGCCAGTCCCGCAGATCGCGAACGTCTTCCCGGATGTCAGCGATCGAGAAGAGCATGGCCGTCAGCTCTTAGCGAGAGATCAGGGGTTCGGACGCCACGACGCCAGATTGCCGGGGGTAGCCACTGGGCGCAAGGGGTCACTTCCGGACGGGCCTAGCGCGTCTGCGGGAAGCCGAGATCGACCTTGCTCGTCGCCGGATCCGGCCACCGTGAAGTCACGACCTTGCCGCGCGTGTAGAAGTCGATCCCCTCGGGCCCATAGATGTGGCGGTCGCCGAAGAGGGACTGCTTCCAGCCGCCGAACGAGTAGTACGCCACGGGGACCGGGATCGGGACGTTGACTCCGACCATCCCGGCCTGGACGTCGAACTCGAATTGTCGGGCGACGCCGCCGTCGCGGGTGAAGATCGCCGTGCCGTTCCCGTACGGGTTCTCGTTCACCATCCGGACCGCCTCGTCGTATGTGTCCACGCGGCTGATGCCGAGTACCGGTCCGAAGATTTCGTCCTTGTAGGCGTCCATCTCCGGCGTCACGTTGTCCAGAAGCGACACGCCGAGGAAGAACCCGTCGCCTTCCGGCGACGACTCGCGGCCGTCGGCCACGAGTGTGGCGCCCTGAGCCGGCCCGGAATCCAGGTACGAGGCGACCTTGTCGCGATGCTCCCGCGTGACGAGCGGCCCCATCTCGACGTCGGGCTCCGCGCCGTCGCCCACCTTGATCTTCGGCAGGCGCTCTTTAATCGCCTCGATGAGCTTGTCGCCGGCTTCGCCGACGGCAACCACGTGGGAGATCGCCATGCAGCGCTCGCCCGCTGACCCATATGCAGCCGAGACCGCCGCGTCTGCCGCCATGTCGATGTCCGCATCCGGCAGGACGATCATGTGGTTCTTGGCCCCGCCGAGGGCCTGGACGCGCTTGTCCTTGCTCGTTCCCGTCTCGTAGATGTAGCGCGCGATCGGCGTCGAGCCCACGAAGCTGACCGCAGCGATGTCGGGATGCTCGAGGATCGCGTCGACCGCAACCTTGTCGCCGTGGACGACGTTGAAGACGCCGTCGGGAACGCCGGCCTCCTTCAAGAGCTCCGCCACATAGTTCGAAGCCGACGGGTCTTTCTCGGACGGCTTGAGCACGAATGTGTTTCCGCACGCGATCGCCGGCGCCCACATCCACATCGGCACCATCGCGGGGAAGTTGAAGGGCGTGATCCCGGCGACGACGCCGAGCGGCTGCCGGATCGAGTAGACGTCGATGCCGGTCGACGCCTGCTCGGAGAAGTCGCCTTTGAGCAGCGTCGGGATCCCGCACGCGTACTCGATCACCTCGAGCCCGCGCTGAACCTCGCCCCGGGCGTCCGTCAAGACCTTCCCGTGCTCCTCGGTGAGGATCGCGGCGATCTCGTCCTTCCGGGTATGGACGAGCTCACGGATCTCGAAGAAGAGCTCCTGGCGCTTCGAGAGCGAAACGGCGCGCCACGTCGTGAACGCCTCCTTGGCCGCCTGGACGGCACGGTCCATCTCCTCCACCGAAGCGAAGTCGACGATCTTCGTCTGAATCCCCTTCGCCGGGTTGTACACCGGCCCGCTGCGACCCGACTCCCCCGGGACGGTTTGCCCGCCGATCCAGTGGCTGACACGGCCTAGCTCGGTGCTCTGAGATTCCTTCTGTTCCAAAACTTCGGTCATCTCCGCCTCCTTCGCAAATCTGTGGCCAGACTATCGCGATGGCGAAGCTTCGAGGCGAAAAAGTCCTGCTGCGGCCGTTGACCACAGATGATGTGCCCGTCCTGATGGACATCCAGGCGCAGCCTGCGGTCGCCCGCCGGTGGGGCGAGCCGACGGAGCAACACCTTCTCGACAAGGCCGAGGGGCGCGACGAGGTGGTTCCCTTCGCAATCGAGCTGGACGGCGAGGTCGTCGGTCTCGCCCAGTACCACGAGGAGGACGATCCGATGTACCGCCACGCCGGAATCGACGTGTTCCTCGCCGAACATGTCCAGGGACAGTCCCTGGGGACCGACGCGGTGCGTACGCTCGCGCGCTACCTGATCCACGAGCGCGGTCACCATCGCCTCGTGATCGACCCTGCTGCCGACAACGCGGCGGCAATCCGGGCCTACGAGAAGGTCGGTTTCCGGCCGGTCGGCGTGATGCGCCAGTACGAACGCCTGCCGGGCGGCGAGTGGCACGACGGTCTGCTCATGGACCTGTTGGCGGACGAGCTATAGGCTAGGAACGTGGCGACCGTCGAGGCGAACCCGCAGCTCGGCGAGCAGATCGTCGAGGACGCGAAGCGCTACGTCCTCTACTCCTGGTCCGTGCAGGACGCGATCGCGCCGATCGCGGTCGCCGGCGGCGAGGGACGCTACTTCTGGGACTACGACGGCAACCGCTACCTCGATTTCGCGTCGCAGCTCGTCAACCTCTCGCTCGGCCATCAGCACCCGAAGGTGGTCGCGGCGATCAAGGAACAGGCCGAAAAGCTCTGCACGATCGGCCCACCGATGGCGAGCGAGTCACGTTCGAAGCTCGGGCGGCTCCTTTCGGAGGTCACCCCGGGTGACCTGGCGATGTCGTTCTTCACGAACGGCGGCGCCGAGGCGAACGAGAACGCGATCAAGCTCGCCCGCTGGTACACCGGCCGGCACAAGATCATCGCGCGCTACCGCTCCTACCACGGGGCGACGGCCGGCGCGATCACGCTGACCGGCGACCCGCGGCGTTGGCCGGCCGAGCCGGGAATCCCGGGCCTCGTCCGGATGCTCGATCCCTACACGTATCGCTGTCCGGCTGGCCACCCGGACCCCTGCCCGGTCTGCACGGGCGGGCCCCACCTCGAGGAGCTTCTGATGTACGAGGGGCCGGACAAGGTCGCCGCCGTGATTCTCGAGACGGTGGTCGGAACGAACGGGATCATCGTCCCGCCCGACGGCTACCTGCAGTCGATCCGCGAGGTTTGCGATCGCTACGGCGTCCTGCTCATCTGCGACGAGGTGATGGCCGGCTTCGGTCGCACCGGCAAATGGTTCGCCTGCGAGAACTGGGACATCGTCCCGGACATCCTCACCGTCGCGAAGGGGATCAACTCGGGCTACGTCCCGCTGGGCGCGACGATCATCGGCCGGAAGCTCGCCGATTGGGTGCGGGACAAGTACTTCGCCGGCGGGCTCACCTATAGCGGCCACCCACTTGCTTGCGCCTCCGCGGTGGCGTCGATCGAGGCCTTCCAGGAGGAGGGCATCGTCGAACACGCCGCTGAGATGGCGCCGGAGTTCGAGGAGCGGCTCCACAGCCTCCAGCAGCGCCACCCGTCAATCGGCGACGTCCGAGGCCTGGGGTGCTTCTGGGGCATCGAGCTCGTGCGCGACCGCGGGACGCGCGAGCCACTCGTGCCCTTCAACGCGACCGGCGAGGCGTTCGCTCCGGTCGCGCGGATGGCGAAGGCGGCGCTCGACCGCGGGCTCTACCTGATGACGCATTGGAACGTCGTCATGGTGTGCCCGCCGCTGAACATCACGACGGAAGAGCTCGACGAGGGGATCTCGATCCTCGACGAGGCGCTCTCCGTCGTCGACGAGTTCGCCTCCTAGAACTCGTTCAAGAGCGAGTTCAACGGAGCATGCGAGACGATCTGCTGCTTGAGCAGCTCCTCGATCTCCTCTGACTGGCCAACGCTGAGCGCTCCGATGACCTCCTCGTTCTCGTCGCCGTAGAGCGCGAACATCTCCCCGTCGCTGAGGGAGCCGTGCACGACGACCTCGGAATCCCGCCGCGCGTCGCCGAACACCTTGATCGTGATCCCGAAGATCTCGGTGAAGAACGTCGAGACCGTGTCGAAGCCGCCGTCGGAGCCGGCGAGCACCTTGCCGACCTCGGTTCCCTGGTAGTTGGCGTTCGACCAATGCTCGATCCGTCGCCGCCGCTGGAACAGCGGGTCGAAGAAGTTCGCGACGTCGCCGACGGCGTACACGTCCGGGACGGTCGTCTCGAAGCGCTCGTTGACGACAATTCCGTTGTCGATCTCGACACCGCTGCCGTTCAGAAAATCCGTCACCGGATCGACGCCGACTCCCATCACGGCGAGATCGGCCTCGACCTCCCTGCCGTTCTTCGTCGTCACGCGCTCCAACCGGCCGGTCCCATGGAACGCCTCTACCTCGTTCCCGAGGACGAGGTCGACGCCCTTCGACTCGTAGAGCGCCGCGAGCTCGTCGCTCAGCTGCTCGACGCCGAGCTGGTCGAAGAGCCAGCGGCCGAGATGCACGAGCGAGACCTGCTTGCCGATCTGGTTCAGCGAGGACGCGACCTCCATG
>JBKPGE010000263.1:0-5203 GCA_046729215.1 Actinomycetota bacterium
GCGTCCTTCGCGAGCGCCTGCAGATCCTCGGGAAGCATGTACTCGCGGCCACGGATCAACGCGAGCGCCCGCCCAGACTGCACCAGGCTGATCGGGCCTCGCGGACTCGCGCCGTAGGCGACGTACTCCGAGCGCTGCCGCGTGGCCGTCGCGAGGTTGACGGCGTAGCTGATGAGCGCCGGATCGACGTAGATCTCGAAGACGGCGCGCTGGAGCGCCTTGAGGTCATCGAGTGACAGCGCCTCGCGCAGCTCGGGGGGTGGAATGAGCTGCCGCTCGACGATCGTGAGCTCTTCGTCGTGTTCGGGATAGCCGATGAGGATCTTGAGCATGAAGCGGTCGACCTGAGCCTCCGGAAGGGGATACGTGCCTTCGGACTCGATCGGGTTCTGCGTCGCCATCACGAGGAACGGGTCCGGGACGGGGAAGGTGTCGTGCCCGATGGTCACCTGGCGCTCCTGCATGACCTCCAGGAGCGCCGACTGCACCTTGGCGGGCGCCCGGTTGATTTCGTCCGCCAGGAGGAAGTTGCAGAAGACGGGGCCGAGTTCCGTGTCGAAGGTTCCCTCGCCGGCCCGGTAGATGCGCGTCCCGACGAGGTCTGACGGAACGAGGTCGGGCGTGAACTGCACGCGCGCGAAGGAGCCACCCAGTACGCCGGCGGTGGTCTTGATCGTGAGCGTCTTTGCGAGTCCCGGGACGCCTTCGATCAGGAGGTGACCCTGTGCCAGCAGGCAGACGAGCACCCGCTCGAGCATCGCCTCTTGTCCTGCGATCACTCGGCGGATCTCGAAGAGCGCCTGCTCCAAGCGCTCCTTCGACTCCGCAGGGGTCGGGACGGACGGGTCGTTCGTGGACACGAGCCGGCTCCTCTCTCTCAGCGATTGCACCTAGAGGAAACCACTGAAGACTAAGGTTTCTGTGAGAGGAGCCCTTCTTAGCGCGCGCTCAACGGTAACCTTGCGCGACCTCATGGCCACGGCGCCGAAAGACCAGCTCGACGAAACCGGCACGTCGACCGACGGCCACCCTGAACGGACCAAGGAAGTCTTCCGCTACTACCAGCTCGCCAAGAAGCAGGAATGGCAGGTGGGGGACATGGCCTGGGGCGACATCCCGCCGATCCCCGAGACCACCGGCTCGAAGGAGCGGCAGGCGCGCCGGCAGGGCGTCTGGCGCTCGGTCATCACTCAGCAACTGCAGGCTGACTCACTCGCGGTCGAGATGGCCGCGCAGCTGCTCGAGCTCGCCCGGCACCAGGAGGCCAAGCTCTACTACTCGACGATGGCGCAGGACGAGGCGCGCCACGTCGAGGCCTGGCTGCGGCTGGCCGAAGCGGCCGGAGGGACGAGCGAGCGCGATCCGTATCTCGACAAGCTCGCCCAGATGTTCCTCGGGCTCGACGTGCTCGAGGAGAAGGTCTTCCTGATGCAGGTCTTCTTCGAGCGGATGATCATCCCGCGCTTCCGGCTGATCGCGCGTTCCTCGCGCGGGACGCTGCTCGAGGATCTCTGCAACCGGCTGACGATCGACGATGGGATCCACCACGGAGCCGGAATGGCTTACGAGCGCGTGCTGCTACGGGACGCAAACAAGAAGACGAAGGACAAGATGATCCGGGGCGCCGAGAAGATGCTTCCGATCTTCGCCCGGCACGTCCTCTGGCGGCCGAAGGAGCGAGAGTTCATCGGCAGCGCGATGCGTTCGCGCGACGTCGCCCGCGTGCGCCGCGAGATCGAGGAGGGCGTGCGGATCGCGTCGTCGCTCGGCCTCGACGTCGGCGACATCGAGTACACGCTTCCGGGGTAGAGCCTCAGCGGCGCCAGCGGCGTTTCCGGGGCAGATTCAGCCGCTGCCGGGAGACCCGCTGGATCACCGGCAGCTCCTCGAGGCTGTGTCCAGCTCCCGTTGCGACACAGGTGAGCGGCGAGTCGGCGATGTAGACCGGTAGCTGGGTTTCTCTGCGCATGAGCTCGTCGAGGCCGCGCAGGAGCGCGCCGCCGCCCACCAGGACGATCCCACGATTGGTGATGTCCGCCGCGAGCTCGGGAGGGGTGGCCTCGAGCGTCTCCTTGACCGCGTCGATGATCTGGCTCACCGGCCGCTCGAGCGCCTCACGCGCCTCCTCCGCCGTGAATCGGGTCCTCCGCAGCCCGCCGGTGACGAGATCGCGGCCGCTCACCTCGGTGTCCGGGAGGTCGCCGACCTCGATCGCGGACCCGACCGCGATCTTCACCTCCTCGGCACGCTCCTGGCCGATCAGGAGCTTCGTCTGCTTCCTGACGTACCTGACGATCGCGTCGTCCATCTCGTAGCCGCCGACGCGAAGCGAGCGCGAGGCGACGATCCCTCCAAGCGAGATGACGGCGACCTCGGTCGTTCCGCCGCCGATGTCCACGACCATGTTGCCGCTCGGCTCGGCGACGGGCATGCCGGCTCCGATGGCCCCCGCCATCGGCTCCTCGATGACGTCGGCCTCACGGGCTCCGGCGGTGAGCGTGGCTTCTTTCACGGCTCGCTCTTCGACGTCTGTGATCCCGCTCGGCACGCAGAGGACTACCCGTCGGTGAATGCCGCGATGGCCATTCGCCTTGGCCAGGAACCGCCGGAGCATCTGCTCGGTCACGTCGAAGTCGGCGATGACCCCATGTCGGAGAGGTCGTGTCGCCCGAATCGTCGCCGGCGTGCGGCCGATCATCCTGCGCGCCTCGTCGCCGACGGCCTGGACCTGTCCGGTCGTCTCGTCGATCGCGATCACCGAGGGCTCGAAGAGGATGATCCCCTCATGGCGGACAAAAACGACTGTGTTCGCCGTCCCGAGATCGACGGCCATGTCGCTGCGCCGGTAGCTAGGCAGGCGGAGACGCACCGCCCGATTCCATCACGAACGCGTGAGGCTAGTCCTCTTCCAGTTTCAACGCCGCCGAGTTGATGCAGTAGCGCTGGCCCGTCGGGTGCGGCCCGTCGGGGAAGACATGCCCGAGATGGCCACCGCAGTTCGAGCACATCACCTCGGTGCGCACCATCCCGTAGCTCGTGTCCGTCTCCTCATCGATCGCGTCCTCCGACGTCGGGGCGTTGAACGCGGGCCAACCGCAGCCGGAGTCGTACTTCGTCTCCGAGGCGAAGAGCTCCGCGCCACAGCCGGCGCAGCGGTATGTCCCCGGCTCGAAGACGTGGTCGTATTCGTTGGTGAACGGCGCCTCAGTGCCCTTTTCCCGGAGGATCCGGTACTGCTCGGGCGTCAGCTCGGCGCGCCACTCTGCGTCGGTCTTCTCAATCTTTGTCATAGGCCCAGTCTGCCAACGATGTGTCATCCGACCGAGGGTCGGGCTCGTAGAGCCCGGGGACGGAACTTTTCGACAAGGGGGACAAATTGCGACGCATCACGCTGCTTGCAGCATGGATTGCGGTCGCGGCCACGGTTTTGGCCGCACCGTTGGGAGCGTCTTCCAGCTTCCCGGAGAAGATCGCCCTCCCGGATGGCTTCCGGCCTGAGGGGATCGCGATCGGGAAAGGCCACAACTTCTACGTCGGCTCGATTCCAACCGGCGCGATCTGGCGCGGAGACCTGAGAACGGGCGAGGGCGAGATCATCAACGCGGGTGACACCGGGCGCTCTTCGATCGGGGTCGAGTACCACCGCGGGCTCCTGTTCGTCGCCGGTGGAGGGACCGGCAAGGGCTTCGTCTACAGCGCGCGCACCGGAGATCTGCTCGCCACGTACACGTTCTTCACGCCCACCGGAGCGGGACAGACGTTCGTGAACGACGTCGTGGTCGCGCGGGGCGGCGCCTACTTCACCGACTCGATCCGGCCGTTCCTCTACCGGGTCAGCGGCGGTCAGGTCACGGCGATCCCGCTGGCCGGTGCGATCATCTATGGCCCCGGGAACAACGCCAACGGCATCGACACGACACCGAATGGCAAGACGCTCATCATCGTCCAGACCAATGTCGGCAAGCTGTTCACGGTCAACCGGCGGACCGGAGTGACGCGCGAGATCGTGCTCAACGAGCCGGTCACGAACGGAGACGGCATCCTGCTCGACGGCCGGCGGACCCTGTTCGTCGTACAGAATCGGGAAAACAAGGTCGCCGTCGTCAAGCTCGACAAGCGGCTCACATCAGGGACCGTTGTCACGCATCTGACGGATCCGGACTTCGACGTGCCGACGACGATCGACGAGTTCGGCAACCGCCTTTACGCCGTCAACGCGCGTTTCACGACGACGCCGACTCCGACGACGCCGTACTGGGTGAATCAGTTCCCGAAGGCCGGGAAAGGGAAGAACGAGGACTAGCGTTCGAGCCGCGGCCGGCGTCCGCCGATGCGGGTGCCGGCTCGGTCTTCGGCCGAGGCTTTGGCTTCGGCGCCTCGGCGACATGTGCCGGCCGAGAGGGTTTCGTGCGTTCCGGCCGGTTGAGCCCGAGTTTCTTCCCGGCTTGAGGGCGCTTTCTCGTCGGAACTGCAGCCGACTTGGCGGTCGGCGGGCGAGTCCTGGCCACGGGCATGAGCTCGGGGACGCGAAGCTTCTTGACAATGCGGGGAGTCTTCTCAGGCGCCCGTACGAGTCCCGCAGCAACTTTCTTCGTTCGGTGTAGAGCCTTCGCGTGCTTCGGCTTGGGTTTCTGCTGAGCGCGCGTCACCGTCGGAAGCGCTTGCTCGCTGCGCGTGCGGGTTTGCGCCGGCGCGATGATGGCGACCGGTTGCAGCCGGGATGTCGGTGCTGCGACGGACACGGCGCCCGCCTTGGCGCGGTCGGCTTTCGCCGGCGGGTGATGACTCACGCCGTACCCCACACCGCCCGCGACCGACGCGGCAGCTGCGACTGCCGCAGCCTTCGCAACGAATCCTGCAGCTACTCCACCGCCGACCGCCGCCGAGCCACCGGCCGCTGCGCCTGTTACGCCGAGGCTCGCCGCCGTCTGCTCGCCGCGGATGAGGTAAAGCGACACCGGAACCGGCATCACCGAGAGGCCCTGGAAGAGCGAGCGCTGGCGCTTCTGGACGCTCGCGGAGCGGGCGCAGAGCGGGCATTCGCTGAGATGTCGTTTCAGGCGCCGCGCCTCGCGGCGCGACAGCCGTCCGTCGAGACGGCGCGACACGGCCTGCTCGGCCTCGGCGCAGGTAAGGGCCTCCTCGACGTGCTCCGCGAGGGAACGTCGCGCGCGGAAGATCAGCGACTCGAGCGCGCTCTGGC
>JBKPGE010000264.1:0-4028 GCA_046729215.1 Actinomycetota bacterium
AATCGTCGGCAGCGTCAGATGTGTATAAGAGACAGGGCCTACGTCGTCCGCATCGAGCGCCGCGACGAGGCGCTCTCGGCACTCCACCAAGCCGACATCCAGGCGCAGGTCGGCACCTACGCGCTCCACCACCTCGGGGCCTACCGCGACCAGGGGCCGTTCCCCGGCGCCGACGCCTCCTACGAGCGCGCGCTCGCGCTGCCCTTCCACAACCGGCTGGGCGAGGAAGACATCGACCGCGTGAGCGAGGTCTTGACACGGTTGTAAGTGAGTAGTAACTTACAACCGCGATGGCTACCACGACAGCACCTGCACAGCGCCAGTCAGCCGAGGAGCGCCGCGAGAGCATCCTCGACGCTGCGCTCGTCGAATTCGCGGTCAAGGGTCTGCATGGCACCTCCACCGAGGACATCGCCAAGCGCGCGGGGATCTCGCAGCCCTACGTCTTTCGGCTCTTCGGCACGAAGAAGAAGCTGTTCGCCGAAGTCAACCGCCGCTGCATGCGCGAGGTTCGGGACACGATGGCGGCCGCTGCTGCTGGCAAGACGGGAGAGGAGGCGCTCGACGCGATGGGCGCTGCGTACATGCATTACCTCGACGCCGACCCCCACCGACTCATGCTGCAGATGCACATGTACGCGGCCTCGCACGAGCCTGAGATCCGCGAGGTCGCCCGTGACGGCTACGGCGAGCTCGTGCGCTTCGTCGAGCAGGTGAGCGGCGAGTCCGGAGAACGGATCACCCGATTCTTCGCGCGCGGCATGCTCATCACCGTCATTGCGGCGATGCAGGTCCGTCACGCCGGCATCGACTGGGCCGACCGGCTCATCCAGGGGTGCAGGCAGGAGGACTGACGCCTCTCTTTTTGGGTGCAAAGGAAGTGATGAATCACTACCAAGACAGGAGGAAGGAGATGCAAGCCCCAAGGACGCTCTGGACATTCGTGATCACGTCTCTGGCGCTTTTCATGGTCGTGCTCGACAACCTCGTCGTCTCGACCGCCCTGCCGGTGATTCGGGTCGATCTCGGCGCGTCGCTGGAGGAGTTGGAGTGGACGGTCAACGCGTACACGCTGACCTTCGCAGTCCTGCTGCTCACCGGCGCGGCGCTCGGCGATCGCTTCGGCCGCCGCAGGATGTTCGTCATCGGCCTCGGCCTCTTCACCGCGGCCTCCGCCGCGGCGGCGCTCGCGCCGAGCATGAACGCGCTGATCGCCGCCCGCGCGATCCAGGGAATCGGCGGCGCGATCGTGACGCCGCTGACGCTGACGATTCTCAGCGATGCGTTCCCGAAGGAGAAGCGCGGCCTCGCCCTCGGAGCCTGGTCGGGCATCGCGGGCCTCGCCGTGGCCTCGGGCCCGCTCGTCGGCGGCGCCGTCGTCGACGGGATCTCGTGGCAATGGATCTTCTGGCTCAACGTCCCGCTTGGTGTGCTGCTCGTTCCGCTGGCCGTGGGCTTCCTGCGTGAGACGCATGGGCCGGCCAACACGCTGGACCTCCCCGGCCTAGCGCTCGCGAGCGCCGGCCTGTTCGGTCTGGTCTGGGGGCTCGTGAACGGGAACGGCGACGGGTGGACGAGCCCGCAGATCGTCACCGCGCTCACCGTCGGCGCGATTCTCACAGCGGCCTTCGTCGTCTGGGAGCTGCGCGCACCCGCGCCGATGCTCCCGATGCGGTTCTTCCGTGACAGGGCGTTCGCGGCCGCCAACGGTGCGTCGCTGTTCATGTACTTCGGGATGTTCGGCTCGATCTTCCTGCTGACGCAGTTCCTGCAGACCGTGCAGGGCCACTCGCCGCTCGGCGCCGGCCTTCGCGTCCTGCCGTGGACGGCGATGCCGATGATCGTTGCGCCGATCGCCGGAGCGCTCTCCGACCGGATCGGCGGGCGCCCGCTGATGGCGACGGGCCTCGGCCTCCAGGCCGTCGGCCTCGCGTGGCTCGCGGCGGTGTCGACGCCGGATGTCCCCTACACCGAACTGGTCATTCCCTTCATCCTCAGCGGCACCGGCATGGCGATGTTCTTCGCTCCCGTCGCGAACGTCGTCCTCTCGGCCGTCCGTCCACAGGAGGAGGGACAGGCCTCCGGCGCCAACAACGCGATCCGCGAGGTGGGCGGCGTCTTCGGCGTGGCCGTGCTGGCATCGGTGTTCGCCCACTACGGCGGGTACGGCACGCCGCAGACCTTCGTCGACGGCTTGACGCCGGCGCTCTGGGTCGGCGCAGTCGTCGTCGCCGTGGGCTCGCTCCTGTCGCTGTTGATCCCGCGCCGGCTCAGGAGCCAGGAACAGCCGGCCGAGCAGCCGGAAGTCGCGCTCGAAGCCGCGTAAGTGACGTTCGTTCGGGGTCGGCCTAGCGGCCGGCCCCGAGCGGGATCACGAGGGAGTAGCCCTCGGAGAGGAAGGGCACGCGGTCGACGAGCGACGCGATGTCGTCTGTCGTGAACGTGCCCTCCTCGGTCACGACCTCGGTGATGAGGTCGGGCGGGACGAGCTCGAACAGCGAGCGCTCGATATCGGCGAGTTCCGGCGCCTGAGTCCCGGGAACCGGTGCCAGCTTGATCACCTCGGCCGCGACTACCGTCGGCACGCCGGCTTCTGCGGCCGCCTTGGCGAGGTTGATCGTGCCGACCTTGTTGCAGATCGTCCCGTCGCGGAAGACCGTGTCTGCGCCGATCAGGAGCACGGTTGCGTCTCCGATCCGGCCAGGCGCCTCGGCGTCCTCCAGCAGCTCGACGTCTTGACCCGCATCGCGCAACTCGTCGGCAAAGGCGCGGCCCTCGCCGACCGGCTCCGAGACCGTGCAGAAGACCTTCTTCGGCGCGTGGCGCTGGAACGCCTCGCGGACGGTTGCCGAGGCCGAGTGCGTCACAACAGCAGCGCCGTCCAGGCGCTCGCGAAGCTGGATCGTGATCGAGGCGGCGGCGCGCTGTCGTGCGTCGTCAAGAGCTTGGGCCTCGGCCTGGATGACGCGGCGCAGCTCGTCGATGTCGAGGTGCGCTTCGTGCCCGGATGCCGCCAGAACGCGGCCAACGGCGCCGGCGACGGCGCCCACACCGGGCCGGCAGCCAGCGAGCTGCCGCCCGGCATCGCGCAGCTTCTCGAGCAGATCCTCGCAACCCGAGACGGGCTGCTCGCTCAGCTCCGCGAGCGTCTCGACCGCTCGGCGGGCCATCCAGCTGGCTCCGTGCGAGCGGTCGTCGCGTAGTTCTTGGACTCGTTGGGCGAGAACGGCGTCCACGAGGGTTACCAATTGTAGGCTCGATCCGTGTCCCCCGAGATCTCGGTCGTTGTGACCCTGTACAACGAAGACCAAAGCGCCGCCGAGGTCGTCCGCCGCGCGGTGGCGACTCTGGAGGGTCTGGGCCGGCCGTGGGAGCTCATCCTCGTGGACGACGGATCGACCGACGGCACGTGGGCCACGGTCGAAGGCGCCCACGCGGCCGACGCCGAGCACATCCGCGGCATCCGGCTCAAGCGCAACTTCGGCCAGCACCCGGCGATGCACGCGGGTCTCGTGCGCGCGAGAGGCGACATCGTGGTCACGATGGACGGAGACCTCCAGAACTCTCCGGAGGACATCCCGAAGCTGGTTGCGAGCGTCGAGAACGGAAGCGACGTCGCGAGCGGCCGACGGAGCGCCCGCCGCGACTCCTGGGGCCGCACGGCGCCCTCGCTGCTCGTCAACGGGATGTTGCGTCGCTTCACCGGCGTCGCCATCTCGGACTTCGGCTGTGCGTTCAACGCCTACCGCCGCTCGGCACTGGAGCCGGCTCTCGGCGCGATCGGCAAGCAGAAGTTCACGAAGGCCCTGGTCCTCTCGACCGGAGCGAGCGTGACCGAGGTCGACGTCCAGCACTCGCCGCGGCAGGGAACCTCGCGGTATTCGCCCCTGCGGCTGACGCGCGTCGCGCTGCACGTGCTGGCCGGCTTCTGGCCGCAGCCGATCCAGTGGATCGGAATCGCCCTGGGCACGCTCTGCACGCTCGCGGCGTTCGCCCTCGGGATCTACGGCGTCGTCTACTGGATCGTG
>JBKPGE010000265.1:0-5138 GCA_046729215.1 Actinomycetota bacterium
GCGATCACGGCGAGGAAGGCCGCGATGGTCCAGAGCAGGAGCCAGACGAAGTGCGGCAGCGCAAGCAGCAGCCGGAAGAAGACGGTTAGCCGCGAGCGTCTGAGGTCGTCCTCGACGGAGAGCCGAACGGGGTGCTCCGGGCCGGTCGCTGGAGGCTCCGCGGGATCGACGTCCGGGTAGCGATCGGTCAGGACGAAGAGGTACGCGCCGACCTGAGCCAGAAACCGCAATCCGTAGGCCTGGAGGTCACGGAAGCCCTGCGGCATGCGCGCCGTCGCCACGCACGCGAACCAGGCGAAGAAGGCAACCGTCGTCAGGATGCCGGGGCTCCAGGCGAAGAAGCGTTCGTTGTGGTCCCGTGCGAACCCGAAGACGGGCCGCTCGAAGGCAAACGCAAACATGAGCGCCGGAATGGCGAGAAAAAGCCGGAACGCGGTCACCCAGCGGCTCTGCGGCTCCGGTCCGTCGAAATCCGCGTCGACGGGATAGCCAGGCGCCCCGAGAAATCCGGGATAGGGATTCGCCGCCAGGCCGAGGTATGCGAAGAGGTGAGTCGCGTAGCGCAGGTAGGCGGTGAGGAAGTTGAAGAGCCCCTGCGGAGTTCGTCCTGTGATGAGCGTGGCGAACCAGTTCACGATGACCACGACCACGGCAGCGATCGTCCAGAGCCACAGCCAGATGAAGTGCGGGATGGCGAGGATGAGCCGCAGCAGGACCGTGAGTCGCGACCGCCGGAGGTCGTCCGAGACCACGACTCGCACGGGATGCTGAGCCACGGCGCGGATTATCCGCCGAAGTCGAACCGGGTGGCGCTCTTGGCGTAATCGCGCTCGAGCCAGGCGAGCGCGCGTCGCGGCTGCAGCCGGAACCAGCCTTCGCCGTCTTCCGGGCGCCAGTCGTATTTCGCCTCGTAGGCGTCCGCCATGCGCTCGTCGAGCGCGAAGGGCGCGGCCTCGCCGGCGAGGATGACGACCTCGTCCCCGCTGTCCAGATGGATCAGGACGCGCGGGTCGCGCGCCAGGTTCCGTCCCTTGCGCGAGCGCGGGCTCGTGCTGAAGTGGACGGCTCCGTCGGCCCAGATGCCCCAGACGGGCGCGGCGTTGGGCGCCCCGTCCTCGCTACTCGTGACGATCCAATAGTTGCGCGCCGCCGCGAGCCGCTCGTCCGCCCAGCTCCAGGGCAGCATCCCTTCGCCGGTCTCTGCGATCCCGTAAGCGCCGGAGAACCCTGGCCTGCTCCGCTGCGGCTCGCTCACGGCGGAAAGTCTCGCAGGACGCGAACGAGGCGGTATCCGCCCGTAGTTTCGACGCGAAAACCGCGGGTAAGCAGGCGCCATGGTAGGAGAGAGCAAGCAGACAACTGACCACGAGGAGATCCGGCGGTGGGTCGAAGAGCGCGGCGGCCGGCCCTCACGCGCGAAGAGCAGCGACATCCTCAGGATCGACTTCCGCGACCAGGACGAAGACCTCGAGGAGATCACCTGGGACGAGTTCTTTCGGATCTTCGACGAGAGCGATCTCGCGTTCATCTACGAGGAAGAGACCTCGGAGGGCGCCGACGGTCGTTTCAACAAGTTCGTGAGCCGCACCCAGGTTCAGGCCACGACTCGGTAGACCTCGAAGACCTCGGCGTACTCGCGGTTGACGTTGACGCCGTGGGTGCGCGCCAGGTTCCATACGTATTCCGGATCGGAATAGCGCCGGTGTTGCTGTGACTCGTACTTCGCGAGCGCCGCGACCTTGCGCTCCAAATGCCCTTTCTCGAGCGAGACGTACGCCTGGTAGCCGAAATCGAAGTTGTTCCAGGGGATCTCGTAGCCGAGGATCGTCGTTCGCTTGAAGGCGCGTAGACCCTCGGCGGCAATCACCTGGTGATCCTGGTGGATGTCGCGAAGGCTCGGCTGGAGGACGGCGTCAGGCTGCCACTCGTCCCAGAGGGCAATCAGGAGCTCGAGGATCTCCTGTCGGTGCTCCGGGAACGTGCGCACCTCGTAGTCGTGGACGACGAGCTGCTCCTCCGGGATCCCGAGCTCCGCCGTCGCATCCTTCACCTCCCGGGCGAGCGTGTCGGGCGGGAAGCCTTCCGGGAGCGAGCGGGTGGCGATCGAGAAGGCGACGTAGCGAACCTCCGTCCCGCCGTCGACGAGCCGGGCCAGCGTTCCCCCGCAGCCGAACTCTCCGTCGTCGGTGTGCGGGGCCAGTACGAGCACTCTCTTCCAGCCTTCGATCATCGGAGCGGGACGTAGTATCGGCTCCTGGCATGGGCGAGGTAGGAATGTCGGAGCTGGCGGGCATCTTGGGGGCAGCCGGCGCCGCGCTCGTGCTCCTGGCGGGACGCCGAGTGACGCTCAATGCCGGCTTCGGGCTGATCGCCGTCGCGGAAGTCCTGCTCGCCGACCGTCGAGGAGTCTCGCCGACCCTCGTTGCCGCAGGGCTCGGCGGTCTGCTCGTCCTGGCCCTCGCCTCGTCGGTCTTCGTCCGCTACCCGACCTTCGTCATCCCCGCGCTAGTGCTGGCCGCGCCGTTCCGGCTGCCGCTCGACTTCGACCGCGAGAACCGCTTCTTGTTCGCCGTGGCCACCGGCGGCAAGCTCGGACGGCTGGTTCCGCTCTATGTCGTCCTCGCGGCAGCCGTGACCGCGTACCTTTGGCGTGTCCTTAGGGGAGTGGACGTCAAGCCCGTAGCGCGGCTGATCGCGTTACCGGCCGCGGCGTTCCTCGCCTTCGCCTCGCTGTCGCTGCTCTGGACGCGCGACCTCGATGCGGGAAGCAACCTGCTCGCGTTCTTCCTTCTCCCCTTCGCCGCCTTGATCGCGGTCGCCGCCCGCGCCGAGCTGGCTCCCTGGCTCCCCAAGGCGCTCGCGTGGATCGCCATCGGGCTCGCGTCGGTCTTCGCGGCCATCGGCCTCTGGCAGGAGGCGACCAAAGATCTCCTCTACTACAGCCCGCAGCTCGAGGTCGCCAACGCGTACTCGCCGTTCTTCCGCGTCACGTCGCTCTTCACCGACCCGAGCCTCTACGGGCGCCACGTGGTGCTCGGCTTCGCCGTCCTGATCGTCGTTCTCTGGATGGGCCGGATCAACGTGTACCTCGCCGCCGGGCTGGCCGCCCTCCTCTTCGCAGGGCTCTACTTCTCATACTCGCAGACGAGCATGGCCTCGCTCTTCGCCGTCGCGTTCGTCGTCACGCTCGTCGCGGGCGACAGGGTCGCGCGGCGGACGGTCGTCGTGGCTACCGCCGTGATGGTGCTCGCCGCGGCAGGCTTTCTGGCGGTCGGAGCGAAGGGTCAGTCCATCGGAGACGTGACGAGCGGTAGATGGACGCGCGTGGATCGCACGGCGGACGTCGTGCGCGAGGCGCCGCTCCACGGAGTCGGGCTGGGCGCACAGCCGAAGGTCAGCAAGGAGCTCGCCGCGCAGCAGGATGCGCGAGAGGCCCGCTTCGTCTCCCACACGACCCCGCTGACCGTCGCCGCCGAGCTGGGGATCATCGGGCTCGCCATCTACGCCTTCCTGCTCGCCGCCGCCGTGCGGATGATCCTCCTGTTGCGCCGGCGTGACTTCGCGCTTGCGCTCGGGCTCGGCGCCGTCCTCCTCGCCCTGTTCGTGCACGCCCTCGCCTACAGCGGGTTCTTCGAGGATCCGATCACGTGGCTGACACTGGGGATCGGCGCGGCGTACCTCGCCGCCCCGGTGCCGGCTCGGCAGCCCGCGTCGGCGACGGCGAAGTCGGAACCGGCGCGGGCCGGCGACCCGATCCCCAGCGTTCCTTGACGCGGCGCGAGGCGGGCGCCGTCCTCGGCGTCCTCGGCATCCTCGTCGCGGTGACCGTTCCGGAGCTCGGCTCGGGCGCCTGGCCGTTCAAGGTCTCGTCCGCTCAGACGACTGCGCAAGGCCCATTTAGCCTCCTCGTCAGAGCTGCGGATCGCGAGTGGGACGTGGCGTTGCTGCGCTCGGCGGCGCTCGCGGCCGGGCTGGCCGTCGCCGTCGCAGCAGCGGTGATCCTCGCGGCGCGCGTAGCCCGGCCGTGGCTCGTCTATGCGGCGTGCGCTGTTGTCGTCGGGCTGCTCGTGCTGCCCGCCACCTTACTGCAGGTCGGGCTCCGGGATTCGACCGAGCCCTGGTACCACGTCAACGACTCGACGTACCAGATCGAGATCGCAGGCGACCTCCTGCTCGATGGGGAGGATCCCTACGGTCACGACTACCGCGGCTCAGGCTTGGAGAAGTGGTATCCGGCCGCGGGGGCGGACCCGGACGTGCCGCAGGTCGCGCTCGACCACTTCGCCTACTTCCCCGGCACGGTGCTCAGCGCGGCCGTCTGGCGCTTGTTGCCGAATCCAATCGACGACTACCGCCTCTTCGTCCTCCTCTGTACCCTCGCGCTCTTCTTCGCGGCCCTGCTCTTCGACGCTCCGCTTCCGTGGAAGCTCGCCGCAGGAGTGGCGCTGGCCGCGAACCCACTGGCGACTCGCGGTGCCTGGTTCGGGACGGCCGATGCCCCGAGCCTGCTCTTCACAGTCCTCGCGTTCGCGCTCGTGACCCGCACGCGCTACGTCCTCGCAGCGGCCAGCCTGGGCGTGGCCGTGCTGCTCAAGCAGTTCGCACTCGTCGCGCTGCCGTTTCTCGCCGTGATGATGCTGACGCGCGGCCTGGCGCGGCCGGTCCTCTACCGCGCCGCGGGGATCTTCGCGCTGGTGCTGGTCGTCGGGATCCTCCCCTTCGCCATCGCCGATCCCGGTGCCCTCTGGGACGACACGATCGCCTACGGCGCCCAGACCTACCGGATCGTCGGCTACGGGCTCTCCGGAGTCCTCCTGGAGATAGGGGTCCTTGACGACCGCTTCGGGTCGTATCCCTTCCTGCCGCTCGCGCTGCTCCTCTGGCTGCCGCTGACCGCGTGGCTCGTGTGGACGCAGTGGCGCTCGCGGCGGCTCTGGGTCGGGGCGGCCGGGTTTGCGGTCTCTATCTTCGCGCTGACGTACCTGGGCCGCGTGTTCCAGACGTCCTATCTCATCTGGCCGCTGACCGCCGTCCTTGTTTCTTTCGTTTTGGCTTCTGCTTCTGCTGCTTCTGGCGAGCGGGATGAGCTCGATGCTTCGGCGCAAAGCTGAAGATCCGCGAGCGGCCGACGATGTAGA
>JBKPGE010000266.1:0-20038 GCA_046729215.1 Actinomycetota bacterium
CGCCTGCCCGACCACCGATGTGGCCCTTCGCCACGCGCTCGCTCCACGAATCACTCGCTCTGGCCTCACGCTCGAGGAAGTGACGGAGCGCTGGCGGCCATGGCGCGCGTTGGCGACAGCGCACCTCTGGGCGGCCGATCGCGCTCGTCCTGCCGAGCTCCGCGATACGGCCTAAGCCCGTCTACTCTCTGGTTCAGTGAGGTCGGGGTCGATCCACAAAGGTTGGCTGGGTGTGCTTGTTGCCCTGCTCGGACTGATTCTTGCCGCACCGGCCACTGCCGCCCTCACTCAGACGGACGCGCACGGCACTGTGTTGATCGACGGGACCAAGGTGTTCCCGATCGTGCTCGCGAAAGGGCCCGAGCTGGGCAGCACGACGCCGGGAGGCAGGGACGGGCTGGACGAGGTCGTGGACTCGGGGGTCAACATGTTCAAGGTCGGCCCTGCTTCCGATCCGTGGTCGGAAGAGGAGAAAAACGAGGCAGTCCAGTGGAACGAGGAGGCGGCTGAGCGCGGGGCCTACACATGGGTGAACCTGGCGAGGCTCGCTGACGCGACTCCTCAAAAACCGAGCGAGGAAGCGCTGTTGCGCGAGGTGATTGCTCTCCTGAAGAACGCTCCGGCGTTGGCCATGTGGAAGGGCGTTGATGAGCCGTGGTGGGCTCACTTCCTTCCCGAACAGCTTCAGTACGCCTATTGCGTCGCAACGTCCCGCGGTGTCCCCTCCTGGTGCGTCGATCGGCCTGTGGCCGACTCCGACCATCTGTGGGTGACGATCCAAGCACCACGGGGCTCCGGCAACGACCTCGCGCCCTACAGCGCCGTTACCGACATCCACGGCGTCGACGACTACCCCGTTGTGTATGGGGCTCCGGATCCCGACCTGCACGAGGTCGGCGAATGGACGCACACGATCGCGTCGGTGACGCCGAATCAGGCGGTTTGGACGACGCTGCAGGTGTGTGCCAGCGGGAGCTCCGGGGCGGACGGCGACTTCGTGCTCCCGACCCTGAAGCAGGAGCGGTACATGGTCTACGACGCGATCCTGAACGGCGCGCGAAGCCTCGCCTTCTACGGCGGCAACCTTCCGCGGTGCTGGAATGCGACGACCGACACGGAGCACGCCTGGAACTGGACGTTCTGGAACACGGTCCTCAAGCAGCTCGTCCAGGAGATCAATGCCGACAGCCCGATCGCCGCCGCGCTGGTCGATCCCGGCTCGACGAAGGTGCTCACGAGCAGTGACCCGACGGCGCAGGTGATCAGCCGCGACGGGGCGAACGGCGACCTCTGGGTGATTGCTGCCAGCAGTGGCGCCGGCCCAAGCCCGGTGACGATCAGCGGTCTCCCGGCAGGACGGACGAGCGCGGCGGTGTACACGGAGGGTCGGTCAGTACCTGCGACCGACGGCACCTTCACGGACACCTTCGACCGTTGGGACGTTCACGTCTACCGCTTCCCCGCGCCGCCACCGCCCTCGCCCCCGCCACCTGTCAGTCCTCCGCCGCCGCCCCCCGCTCCGTCGCCGCCGGTGCCGACGAGCTCGGTCCCGTCAACGCGCGATGTGACCGCTCCCGGCACGAAGATCACCGCCGCGCCGTCCCCGCGGACCAAGCTCAGGCGGGCAAGGTTCCGGTTCGTTTCGACCGAGGCGGGCTCCGTCTTCCAGTGCAAGCTCGACCGAGCGCCATGGCGATCGTGCCGCTCTCCGAAGCTGTTCTTGCGCATTCGCAAGGGAGTACACGTTTTCCGGGTCCGTGCCCGCGACGCTGCCGGAAGCACCGACCCGACGCCGGCCGCGCGCTCCTGGCGAGTCAGTTAGCCGCTTCGCTGCCAGTCGGGAGCTGCTTCGTTGATCCCGTTCGTGGCCGTTATCTGCCTGGCGGCGGAGCCATTGCGACGCATGACGAAGAGCTCCTGATCGGCATCGTCCGGGATCCAGGCAAAGGCGATGAAGCGACCGTCCGGCGATACGGCCGGGTCCCCGCCATGTGGGTGCAGGCGTCGCAAGCCTGTGCCGTTAGCGTGCACGCTGAAGATTCCGCGGCCGCGCGCGGACTTCGCGCCTCGAGCGAAGACGATGAGCCCGTCCGGCGTCCAGGTGGGCGAGGTCTCGGTCAGCGGATAACCCGGCAGCAGTCGCCGCTCGCCCGAGCCGTCCGCCTGCATGCGGACGAGCTTCCAGTAACCGAGCTGACAACTGAAGACGATCCAGCGGCCGTTCGGCGACCAGGCGGGTGTCTCGCAATCCTCAGCCTGTTGTGAGAGGCGGCGCTGACGGCTGCCGTCGGCGCGCATCGAATAGATCTGGAACAGGCCGGTCCGCGCGCTCGAGAAGGCGATCCGTCGTCCGTCCGGCGACCATGTCGGGTGCCGGTCAGAGAGGTGGTTGTTCGTCAGCTGCCGGAGTTGGGAACCGTCGGCAGCGACGACGAAGATCTCAGGGTCGTGGTCGCCGACCGCGAGCGCCGAGAGCGCGATCCGCCGGCCATTCGGAGACCAGGCCGCCCCCTGGACATCGACGATGCCGGCCGGCGTGATGTCGTGCGCACCGCTCCCGTCCGGCGCGGAGACGAAGAGCCGGTAATTCGGCGGCTCGTTGCCGCCGAGCGGCCGAAGGTAGAGAAGCTGGCCGTTGCGCGCTGCAGGCGCGGCACCGGCGGCGACCGCGAGAACGAGGGCCAGGAGAGCGCCGTGAACGGCCCGACGGAGCATGGCCGCACTATTCCCGACCCTTCAGGCGCCGAAGCATCTTGCCTAGCCCGGAAAGTCACGCGGGATAGGCATGGCCGGAACGGAGTGCGGCTGCGATTGCTCTGGGCTTCGGTGTAGATGGCCGAGGGGCGCGTCCTCGCGGCCGGGCTCGTAGAGCCAGAACAACTCGAAATCCTCGTCTCCGTACACCTCGAGAATGTCGTGCTCCGCTCCCGCCTTGATGCACACGATGTCGCGGCCCTTGACGTACTGCTGGTTTCCGGCGTTCAGGATTTTCGCCTTGCCCCGGCACACCAGGTAGAGCTCGTTGTGGTCGTGGTAGTGACAGTCGTGTTCTCCTCCTTCCTTCGGTATGCGGAAGAACCCGCCGGACGGCGTCTGACACCAGTCCGGCTTGGTCTTCGGTCCCAGAGCCGTTTCACCCGCGTGAATCACCGTCATGGTCCGCTCGTCTCCCTTCTTGATCCAGACAATCATGTCGGCATTGTCGGCTCATGCCGAGCGGAGTAGGTTTGCGCCTTCGTGACGGCGCTGAAATCGGGTGCGGCAGAAGGAAGTCAGGTGACCGAGCAGGATCGCAGCCCTCTGCCCGCTCGCTATAGTCGGCGCGGATTCC
This sequence comes from Actinomycetota bacterium, assembly GCA_046729215.1. Taxonomy (GTDB): domain Bacteria; phylum Actinomycetota; class Thermoleophilia; order Gaiellales; family Gaiellaceae; genus JACDAN01. Next base: position 3,332 of record JBKPGE010000266.1, read on the forward strand.
TGGCGAGAGCCGGTGCCGGCGCGGGCGCCCTCGCACTCGGCGGCAGCGCTTCGGCTGCATTGGTGCGCTCGTTCGTGGGGCCGGCTGCGCGGAGCCGGTTCGTCTCCACGGATGGGCAGCACTTCGGGCGGCTGTTCCCGGACCTCCCGCCGTTCGCTCCGGCCAGTGAAGGGGTCAAGAAATCGCTGCGGTCGCTGGGGGCGCAAGGCGGTCCTCTGGATGCTCAGGACAAGCTGAGCGCGGGTCCGACCCAGCTCATCGTCGACCCGAGCCTGAGCGCGAACAATGCGGACAATCCGACCCACACGGCGGGGACGACGTTCGTCGGCCAGTTCATCGACCACGACGTCACCTTCGACACGGGCTCGCCCCTCGGGACTCCGACGGACCCCTTGAGCTCGCCGAACGGACGGACGCCGGCTCTCGATCTCGACTCGCTCTACGGAAGCGGCCCGTCAGGGAGCCCGATGCTCTACGACATGACGAACGATCCGGCCAAGATGCTGATCGGGTCCGGCGGGCTCTTCGAGGACTTGCCCCGCCTGCCGGACAGCACCGCGATCATCGCCGACCCGCGCAACGACGAGCACCTGATCATCGCCGGGCTGCAATGTGCCTTCATCCTCTTCCACAACCGCGCGGTCGACGAAGTGCGCGCCAATGGCGCGATGACGTGGCAGGAGGCCTTCGCGGAGGCGCGGCGGCTGACCACCTGGCACTACCACTGGCTCGTCCTACACGAGTTCCTGCCGTTGTTCGTCGGCCAGGCGATGGTCGATGACGTTGTTCAGAACGGCCGACAGTTTTTCACCGTCGGGCCGGGCGAGGCGTTCATGCCCGTCGAGTTCCAGGGCGCCTGCTACCGCTTCGGGCACAGCATGGTTCGGCCGTCATACCGCGCGAACCTTCAGGGCGACAACGGCAACCCGTTCTTCGGGTTCATCTTCGACCCGGCCCAGAACGCCTCCACCGGCGACCCCAACGACCTGCGTGGCGGCTTCTGCGCCGGCCGCCGGTTCGTCGGCTGGCAGACGTTCTTCGACTTCGGCATCGACACGCACACCGGGAAGGCCGAGGTCAGGCGCAACAAGCTGATCGACACGCACATCTCGACACCGCTCTTCACGCTGCCGCTGGGGGCGATAGCGAGCGGGGACGAGCCAACGGTGCTCCCGCAGCGGAACCTCCTCCGGCACCTCACCTGGAGCATGCCTTCGGGGCAAGCAATCGCAGAGGCGATGGGCGTCACGCTGATCGGCAAGCACGACCTGCGGGAGCTGAAGCCGTACGGCTTCGACAAGAGCACGCCGCTCTGGTACTACGCGCTCAAGGAGGCCCAGCTGCTCGCCGACGGTCTCCACCTTGGGCCCGTGGCCGGCCGGATCGTGGCCGAGGTGCTCATCGGGTTGCTCCAGACAGACGCGGGCTCCTACCTCCGCGCGCAGCCGAGCTGGCAGCCGACGCTGCAGAAACCCGGCGCAGGATTCCGGATGACGGATTTCCTCGCCTACGCCGGAGTCGACCCCACGAGCCGCGGTCAGTAAAGAGTCCCTCATCGCTGCCCTGCAGAGCGCCGACCCGCGGGAGCGAGAGCGCGCGGCGAACAAGCTCATCGCCGTGCTCGACGCGCGCGCGGAGGAGCCGCTTCTCGAGGCTCTCGACGACCCCGCGGCGGGCGTGCGCGGGCAGGCGGCGCTGGCAATCGGCTCGCTGAAGTCGCAGCGGGCTGTCCCGCGGCTGTTCGAGCTGACCCAGGATTCGAATTGGTTCGTGCGCGTGGCTGCGTTGAACGGACTGGGCTACATCGATCCCGCGCTTCCGGCTGAGCCGGCTTTGGGCGCGCTAGCGGACGACGAGCCGCTCGTGCGCCAGGCCGCAGCGCTCAACATGGGCGGCTCCAAGGATCCGGCTGCCGTCGACATGCTGATGGAGGCGCTTGCGCACGACTCGGATTGGGCCGTTCGCGAGGCAGCCGCCGATGCGCTGGGCGAGATCGGCGACCCGAGGGCCGCCGACTCGCTCCAGCGCGCGGCGCGGCTCTGGCGCGTGGTGGTCAGCTGGCGCGTCGTCCGAGCGGCTCGACGCGCGCTTCGGCGTATCGAGACCGCGAGCTCCGCCAGGATTTAGAGCTCTTACCTGGCCACCACGGTCGTCGGCTCTACGGCTTTGTTGTCGGTCCGGTCGGCGTCTGGCTCGTTCGCTCGTACGACCGCGGTGTTCGCGACCGTTCCCTCGCGGGAGGGGCTGACGACGACCGTGACGGTTGCGCTTTGGCCCGTACCGAGACCGCCAAGGTCGCAGGTGAGCACGCTGTCCCGCTGGGTCTTCCCGGTGCGAACGCATGTGCCCTGGCTCGGCGTCGCCGAGACGAAGAGTGCGTCCGGGAGCGTGTCGACGAGCGTGACACCGGTCGCCGCCGCGGGCCCGTCGTTTCGCACGATGACCGTGTAGGTGACCTGGCCGCGGGCCGGGACCGGGTCCGGCGAATCGGACTGCGCGACGCTGAGGTCGGCCTGCGGCCGTGCGTCCCGGACGAAGACGTCATAGGCGAAGAAGGACTGGCTCTCCGGCACGAACGTCGAGGAGCGCGACGCGAACGCGACCACTAGTCCATCCGGCGTCAGGGCGGGGTCGATGCTGTCGAGATCGCCCTCGGCCCCGTCGCTAGCGACACTGGCGAGCCGCGTCGTGCCCGCCATCCGGTCGCGCACGTAGACGTTCTCACGGAAGTTCGTCGGTCCGCCCAGATTGGTCGAACGCGACACGAAGGTCACGAAGCGACCGTCGTCGCTGACGTCGCCGGCGAAGTTGCTGTCGTCGCCTTGCTGGCCGGCGTCGTTCACTCCGACGAGCACTTCGTCGCCGGTCTGGCGGTCGACCAGCCAGGCGTCCTCGAAGAAGCCGTTCGTGTCGGGCGTGATGAACGTGATGTCTTGAGTGGTGAACGTGAGGTAGCGGCCGTCGCCGCTGATCCCGCCGGCGGTACCGTGGTTGAGGACCTGCGACGAGGGCCGGTCGCTCGTGATCGCCGTCATCGTCTGCGTCTGCCGATCGAAGAGGTAGGCGTCGACGTCTTGGTTGTCCGGGTCGCCGGCAACGAGGTTGGACGCGAACGAGCTGAAGTAGACGAAGCGACCCTCGGCGCTGAGGCGCGGGGCGAAGAGCGACTGGCTGTTGGCATCGGAGCCGTCGGGCGCCTCGCTGATCCGCTCGGTGACCCCGGTCTGACGGTCGTGGACGAAGACGTCGGCTGTGAAGTTGTTGTCCGGGACGATGTTGTCTGCGTTGGACAGGAAGGCGACGAAGCGCCCGTCCCGGCTGATGTCGGGCTCGGTGCCGCCCGCATTCGCCTCCGCGCCGCCAGTGGCGACGCTGACCCGCGTCGTCTGACCCGTGAGGCGATCGCGGACGAAGACATCGGCCGTGTTGTTCCGGTCGCCGCGAACGAGGTTCGTCGCCTCTGACGAGAACGCGACAAAGCGGCCGTCGCCGCTGATGCTCGGTCCACCCATCAGGTTGAGCAGTCCGCTGGGACCGTCGCCCTGACGGCCGCTCGACGAGACGCTGACTCGCTCGGTCGTTTCGAGCAGCCGGTCGCGGACGAAGACGTCCGGAGCGGTGTTCGTGTCGCCGGAAACGAGATTCTCGGCGAGCGAGACGAAGGCGACGAAGCGGCCGTCGGCGCTGATCGACGGCGACTGGCTGTCCTGGTCGCCCTGGATTCCGGTGCTGCTGACACTGATGAGCTCCGTGAACCCCGGCGCCGGCAGGGCGGCTGCTGTGCCGGAGAGAACGAGAACGCCCGCGATCGCGAGCGCCAAGAGTCTGATCGAACGCATGTGAACCCCTCTCCTCCTTGACGGCAAAGTCGAAAGGGCGGTACGTCGGCGGCTCACAGACGGATTGCAAACCGTCTGCCCGCCCTCGCTGTAGGTGTGGGCGAGGGACTCGAACGATCAGGGGTTGACGATGAGTGGCGTTGGAGTCAGTACTGGGTCGGCAGTCGCGCGCCTGGCGGCGCTCGCGGGGCTGTCGCTTCTCATGCTCGTCGCCGTCGCGCCGGCTCGTTCGGCGAGCTTGCTCTCGGAGACGATGTGGGGCGGCGCCGCCTCGGAGGACGCCCGCGGCGGGGTCACGGTCGCCGGGAGTGACGACGCGTTCATCCTTCGTCTCAGCGCTGACGGGAGAGGGCTCGACGCCGACACGTGAGGCGGTTCCGGCATCGACCACGGCGATGACGCGGTTGTGGCTCCGGATGGAACCCTCGTCGTCGGGGCGACGACGGAGACTCCGCAACCGCACGTCTTCCAACGCGCGGCCGACAGGGTGTACCGCGTAGCGTCGCCGACGCGACGATCGAGGCCGTTGCGGGGGAAGAGTTCGTCCTCGAGGCTGGTGGTACCGTCGCACCGGCTGCGGGAACCTCGCCCGGCGCCGGTGGATTCGACGCCGCCGTCCTGCGAGTCGTGCCTTAGGAGCTACGCGGCCTCGGCTTGGGGCTGCTCCTCGTCAGGTTCGACCGGCGCGAGGTCGGCCGGGACGGTGCGGGGCCGGAGTCGGACGGCCGTCGCGACCACTCCGAGGCCCGCCGCGATCACCGAGACCACGATCGCAGCTTGGAAGCCATCGAGAAGGGACTGCTGCGAGCCATCGGCTCCCGTGGCCGCATTGATCACCGCCGTGACGACTGCGAGCACGAGCGCGCCGCCGAACTGGAACGAGGTACTCACCAGGCCGCTGGCCAGCCCCTGCTCCTCGGCCGCAACGCCGTTCGTGGCGGCGATGTTGAGCGGCCCGTAAGCGAGCGCGAAGCCTAGGCCGGCGAAGATGAACGTCGGGAGCATGGCAAGGGCGTAGCCGGAGTCGAGCCCGATCGGCAGGAAGAGCGCGTAGCCGATGCCTGTCGAGGCCAGCCCGGTGGTGATCAGCCGCCTGATCCCAAAACGCATGACGAGCGGTGCGATCCGTGGCGCGAGCACTGCGACGAGAAAGCCGCCGGGGAAGATGGCAAGTCCTGTTTCGAGTGGCGACCAGCCGCGTAGCTGTTGCATGTAGAGCGTGGCGATGAACTGGAACCCGAACCAGCCGCCGATCAGCATCATCGCGCCGAGGTTCGCCTGGACGAGCGAGGCGGATCGTAGGATGCCGAGTCGCACCAGCGGCGCCGCTGTTCGCCGCTCAATCGCGACGAAGGCGGCCAGGATCGCACCCGTTGCGGCGAATGAGCCGAGGGTCCGCGCCGAGGCCCAGCCGGCGTTTGGCGCCTCGACGACGGTGAATACGAGCAGGAGCATCGCCGCGGTCAGCGTCACAGCGCCGGCCACATCGAAGGAGCGCGAAAGGCGCATAGGCCGAGGATCGACGGGCACGAGCCGAGTGCCCGCGAGCAGTGTCGCGAGGGCCACCGGGACCGGGAGGAAGAACACCCAGCGCCAGCCGAGCTCTGTCAAGAGGCCGCCAAAAACGAGTCCCAGCGAGAATCCAGCGGCCCCGGTTGCCGTGTAGATCGAGACCGCCTTGTTCCGGGCCGAGCCCTCCGCGAAGCTCGTGGTGATGATCGATAGGCCGGCGGGTGCCGTGAACCCCGCGCTGACACCCTTGATGAAGCGGGTTGCGATGAGCAGCGAGCCGTCGTCTACCAGCCCACCGAGCGCGGAGGCGACCACGAACACGCCAAGCGCAATCAGAAACACCCTTCGCCGACCGAGCAGGTCTGCTGCGCGGCCGCCGAGCAGCAGGAAGCCGCCGTAGCCGAGCACGTAAGCGCTCACAACCCATTGCAGGGAGCTCGTCGACATACCCAGGTCTTCGCGAATCGAGGGGAGGGCAACCCCGACCATGGAGACGTCCATCGCGTCGAGGAAAATTGCGCCGCAGAGCACGAGCAGCATCCCCCAGGCACGCGCTCCCAGCCGCTCGGCGCTGTCGAAGTGGTTCGTCTGTGCGGTCATTCCACGATGGTGGCTGCCGGCGGCAACCCAGTACCAGAGCGCATTTATCCTGGTATCAGCGCTACCCGGCTCAGCCCCGCCCTCGTCAGCGATACTGGTCGTTGATGGCCGCACCGGAGGTCCTCAACACGCCCCCGCCGGTGCCTTTGGCCGAGACCAACGGCACCGAACTGCGCCGCCGCGAGCTGGGGGCGTTCCTACGCAGCCGCCGAGAGCGCGTCAGACCCGAGCAGGTCGGACTGCCTCCCATGCGAAGGCGCCGGACTCCTGGCCTCCGCCGCGAGGAGGTCGCTCAGCTCGCCGGGGTTGGCGTCACTTGGTACACCTGGCTCGAGCAGGGGCGCGACATCAATCCGTCTGCCCAGGTCCTCGACGCGATCGCGCGGACGCTGCAGTTCGACGTGCACGAGCAGTCGCACCTCTTCACGCTCGCCGGCATCTCGACGACGACGATCGCAGACCAGTGCTTGAACCTTTGCCCCACCGCGCAGCCCTTGATCGACCAGCTCGAGCCGTTCCCGGCCACCGTCGTCAATGCCCGGCTCGATCTGCTGGCCTTCAACCGGGTCTACGCGAGCTTCTTCGAGGACCTCGACGCGATCCCGGTGGAGGACCGCAACATCCTTTGGCTCGCGTTCACCCACCCACGGTGGCGGGAGGTGATCGTCGATTGGGACGACATCACCGGTCGCATGGTTGCGGAGTACCGAGCGTTGATGGCAGAGCACCTCGACGATCCCGCGTGGAAGACGCTCGTTGCCCGGCTCCACGCCGCCTCGCCCGAGTTCGCCGCCGTCTGGGAACGCCACGACGTCCAGGGAGTCGAGAGCCGGACGAAGCGAGCCATGCACCCGACGGCCGGGCTTCTGCTGCTCGATTACACGAACCTGTGGCTGAATCAGGGTCTCGGCATCCGGATCGTCGCGTTCTCGCCGGCAGACGAACGAACGCGCAGGCGGCTCGAGGCCCTGCACCGGTCGCTTCAGCTCGTCGCCTGAGCTCAGAGCGCGCGCTTGTACGTGCGCCGGCGGGCGAACTCCTCGTAGCCCGCTCGTTCGAAGGCTTTGATCATTCCGATGTTGTCGCGATCGCAGTCGCCGCGGATCTCGTCTGCGCCGCTGTCGAGCAGTCGTCCGGTGCCGCGCCGGACGAGTTGCGGGGCGAGACCTCGGCCTCGTAACTCCGGAACGATGCCGACGTACGAGATGATCGCGGCGGTCGGGTTCCTTGCGGCCATGATCACCCCGGCGAGCGTGCCCTCGGACGTGTAGGCGAGCTCCCACCACTCGGGGCGGTAGTCCAAGCTCTGCTCGTCGCGGAAGTCCGCCCGCGCCGCGCGCAGCGTCCCAAGCTCCTTGATGCGCTCCGTAATCCAGGAGTCGCGGATCCCCTCGTAGGTCGCTGCGATCGCCTCGATGAAGGCGTCTTCTCCGGCTTCCGACAATGTGCGGAACGTCAACGAATGTCCTTGCGGTGCCTCCTCGAGCGCCGGGCCCGAGTACCGCCAGCGCAGTCCGTCCCGCAGGAGTTCGTAGCCGGCCCTCTCGAGGAGTCGGATCCGCTCATCCTCGTGCTCTTGATACTGCGGGGCTGCAGGCGGGCTATCGACCGAGTGAGTCAGCTCCTCCGCTCCAAGGGCACGCGCAAGCTCATCCAATCGGATCAGCAGTGCTTGTCCGGCCGAAAGACTCTCGTCGCTCCAGTCGGTTTCGATCAGCACGAGGTCTCTCGGCACCGCCTCGCCCGGAAATGCCCAAAACGCCCCTCGCGCCGCAGGAGCTCCCCTCTCCAGAGCCAGCACGCACCACTCGGGCTTCGTGTACTGCTGCCGAACGAGCGACTCGGCGTACTCAAGCAGCTGCTCCTGGAAAGGGGACGCTGCCGAGACCGAGAGGAACTCCTCGATAGAACTGTCTTCGGCCGTGACGAACTCGAGCACGGACGTCAGTCTGGCAGCAGCGGCAAGGACAGGCGGCGGTCGCGGCCGAGGAGCACGGCCCGGGTGACTGCATCCAGGCCGAACCGGTCGCGGATGTCGTCGAGCGCCGCGTCGAGGGCGGCGCAGCTGTGACGCTCGAACGGAAGGACGAGCTGGACGGCATCGTCATTGTCCAGATTGGCAACGCTCAGACCGACGAGGGTGAGCCCGCGGCGCTCGATCATCGGCCTGGCCGCCGCGAGCAGTCCCCTCATGCTCGTGAGGATCACCTGCGTCTCCGCGGTCGGCTGCTGCAGCGTGTGGGACCGAGTCGCCCGGGAGAAGTCGTCGAAGCGAAGGCGGAGGACGACTGTGCGGCCGACCCGCCCGGCGGCCCGCATCCGGCGTGTGACCCGATCGACTATGGCGATCGCGTCTGCGTCGACAGCGCCGGGCCGACGCGGGGAGCGGCCGAACGCGCGCTGCGATCCGATCGAACCGCGACGGCGGTTCGGCCGCACCGGCCGAGGATCACGGTTGTGGGCGAGCGCGTGCAGCTGCCGGCCCGCAGCGCGTCCAAGCATGGAGACCAACGTCGCCTCGCCCAGCTTGGCCACCTGGCCGACGGTGGTGATGCCACGACCGCGGAGTTTCGCGGCGGTCACCTTCCCGACGCCCCAGAGCCGTTCGACGTCGAGCGGGTGGAGGAAGGCCAGCTCGCGATTCGGCGGCACGAAGAGGAGGCCGTCCGGCTTCGCGACGCCGCTGGCCACCTTCGCCAGGAACTTGGTCCTGGCCACTCCTACGGTCACGGGGAGACCGAGCTGCTCGCGGACCTCGCGCCGCAGTCGCTTCGCGATCTCGACCGGCGTGCCCGACAGCCGCCTCAGTCCGCGAACGTCGAGGAACGCCTCGTCGATCGAGAGGCCCTCGACCAGCGGCGTTGTGTCCTCGAAGACCCGAAACAACGCCTTGCTCGCCGCGGAGTAAGCCGACATTCGGGGCTCGACGACGATTGCGTGCGGGCACAGCCGACGCGCTCGGGCGCCTCCCATCGCGGTGTCGACCCCGTGCGCCTTCGCTTCGTAGCTGGCCGCAAGGACCACGCCCAAGCCGACGATCACGGGTCGGCCGCGCAGGCGCGGGTTGTCCCGCTGCTCGACGGACGCGAAGAATGCGTCGACGTCGGCGTGCAGAATGGTTGCCTCCACACTTGCGAACATATGTTCGCTTGTCTAGGCTAGCACCTCGGACTGCGCGTCCTCGACGTCCGCTTCCGCGGCAACGTCCATCGCCACACGCACGACCTCGTGGACCACGGCACGGCGCTCGTCACGTCGCCACGCGACGGCGAACTCACAGGGCGCGAGATCGATCACGGGCCGGCACACGATGCCGGGACGCGCGTAGACCTCGACAGCGCTCTCGGCCATCAAGTGAACACCGCGGCCGGACGCAACGGCCTCCCACGTCTCGTCGGGCGTCGCCACCACGGCTCCGATTTTCGCCGACCGCCCTCCGCGTTCACCTAGTGCCAGCCAGTAGTCGCGGAGCACGCCCGACTCCTCGGGCAGCGCGATGAAGGGCTCGTCGAGGAGGTCGGCCATCTGCAGCCCTTTGCGGCGCGCGAGTCGGTGCCGTGCCGGAAGGGCGACGAACCTCCGCTCGGTTCGAACCGGCCGGACCTCGATGACATCGTCGGCGCCCGTTGGAAGCCAGACGAACGCGACGTCGCTGCTTCGATCCAGGAGACCACCCGTCGTGTCGGTCCAAGGTTGCATGCGCAGCTCGAGCTGCCAGTCGGGGTGCAGCCCGCCGAACCGGGCGACGACGGCCTGATAGAGGCCGCCGGCGACGCTCGTCTGAAACCCGACACGGAGGAGCTTGGCTTCTTCGCTCGCGCGGGCTCCCGCCTCCGCAAGGGACGCATCCCACGCGGCAAGCAGCCGCCGGGCTCCGGGCAGCAGCGCCTCACCCGCCGCCGTCAGCTGGACGCGGCGCCGATCCCGGCGGAAGAGCGGAAAGTGCAGCTGCTGCTCGAGCTGGCGGATCTGCTTGGAGAGGGCGGGTTGAGAGACATGAAGACGTTCGGCGGCTCGAGAGAAGTGCAGCTCCTCGGCAACGGCAACGAAGTAGCGCAGGTTGCGGAGGTGCACGTCCATAACCAAGAGCTATATCAGGATGTCTGGCTCAGCCCGTCGGCGCGCGCCTACGGTGAATCAACGAAGCGACGAGGAGACCCACGATGGCCACGCAGTTGAACGTTCTTCCAAGTGTCGACCCGCGGGTGCGCGAGAGCGTCTTGTTCCAGAGTGAGGGAATCACGCTTGCCGGCCACCTCTACCGCCCGCCGGGGGCTGCGCCGGGCGAGCGCACAGCGGCACTGGTGATGGCCGGGCCGACGACCTCGGTAAAGGAGGAAACGGTTCCGCACTACGCGGCGCCGCTCGCCGAAGCCGGCTACACGGTGCTCACGTTCGACAACCGCAACTTCGGAGAGAGCGAGGGAGAACCGCGCCAGCACCTCGACACCGGCGATCAGGTCGAGGACCTGAAGAACGCCGTCAGCTATTTGCTGACGCGCGAGGACGTCGACCCGGACCGGCTCGGGCTCTGCTCCGTCTGCATGGGCGCCGGCTATGCGCTCGCCGTCGCATCGATGGACCTACGCGTGAAGGCGCTCGCGATCGTTGCCGGCGCCTACAACCTCACGGATACCTACCGCGAGTTCCTCGGAGAGGACGGTTTCGCCGGGTACCTGCGAACGCTGAACGCCGCGCGCCAACGGCAATATGGGAGCGGCGAAGTTCAGTACATGCCGGCGATCGCCGGCCCGCCCGATTACGCGCCGTCCGCGATGCCGGTGCAGGAGGCGTACGAGTACTACGGCCGCGCCCATGAGACCGAGGCGCCGAACTGGGAGAACCGTGTAACGGTGGCCTCGATGGAGCACATCGTGGGTTGGAACGTCGTCGCGCGTGCGCATCTCGTCGCTCCGCGCCCGCTACTCGTGATCCACGGGACGACCGACGTCCTGCTGCCGCCGCGCTATGCACAGGAGGTCTACGACCGTGCGGGCGAGCCCAAGGAGTTGCACTGGATCGAGACGTCGAACCACGTCGAGCTCTACGACCAGGCGCCGTTCGTCCCCGAGGCGATCGACCGACTGGTCGACTGGCTCGGCGAGTATTTAGCTACACGCTAAGGGAGCTCCGGAGGCAGGCCGAAGCTCGCGAAAGCCTGCGGCGTGATGAATGCCGTGATTTCCTTGATCCGGGTCCCCTCGAACGTGATGACGTCGATCGCCTGGGCCTTGAAGCGCCCCGTTTCCGCGTCCTCGCTGTAGTAGGCGATCGCCGCCTGACCGTTTGCACGTATTGGAACGGTGCGCGCCGTGGCGCAGGCCTCGACGGCGTGCTTGGCCATGTCCGCGATTCTCTCGCCTCCGCGCCACCAGCTGGCCCACGGGGGCATCGAAAAGACGGCGTCCTCGGCGAGAAGCACCCGCAGCGCATCCACGTCGCCCCTCGCCCAGGCATCGACGTACGCCTCGACGAGCTCGCGGACTCGCTCATCGCCCAGCGAGCGAAGCGTCTCCTGCTGGCTCTGTTCGGGCAGACGATCCGTGACGGACTTGCGAGCGCGTTGCAGAGCGCTGTTCACGGAGGCGACCGTCGTGTCCAGCTGCTCCGCGACCTCTCGGGCCGAGAAGCCGAGGACCTCGCGGAGGATCAGCACAGCACGCTGCGTAGGCGGTAGATGCTGCAGCGCTGCGGTGAAGGCAAGCTCGACCGCCTCGCGGCGTTCGTAGCGAGCCTCTGGCGCCGCATAGCCGTCTTCGACGCCCAGCCGCTCGTCCGGGTACGGCTCGATCCAGACCGACTCGACGAGCGGCTCGCCCGGGTCGAGCGGGTTGGTCGCCGGGCCGTAGTCGACAGGGAGCACCCGCTTGGGCCGGCGCGCGATCGCGTCGAGGCACGCGTTGGTCGCGATCCGATAGAGCCAGGTGCTGAGCGAGCTGCGCCCACGAAAATCAGGCAGCGCACGCCAGGCGCGCAGGAAGGTCTCCTGGAGCATGTCCTCGGCGTCGTGGAGGGAGCCGAGCATTCGGTAGCAGTGGGCGTGGAGCCCGGGCCGGTGGTGCTCGACGATCCGGCGGAAGGCGTCCGCGTCCCCGTCGCGGGCAGCGGCGAGGAGCGCTTGCTCATCCGTCAGGACGCGTACGGCCACCCTCATGAGATTAGACGTCCTCCGTGGCGAGAACTCATCGCGGCCTAACATGGGCGCATGGGCTCGCGACTGTGACCTCGACGCGCGAGGATCAGCGCAAGAACGACAGTGCGCCTCCGTCCCCACGCGGATCGACGCCCTCGCCGCCGCGCTTCCCTCGGATTAGCCGCGCCTGGATCGTCTTGGCGCTCGCGCTCCTGGCCTTGAACTTCTACCTCGGTTCTCGGGTGACGCAGCCGGAGTCGCGGGTCCGGGTCCCGTACAGCCCCTTCTTCCTGAAGCAGGTGAACGCGGGCCACGTCAAGGAGATCATGTCGAAGGGCACCGCGATCCAGGGAACGTTCACCCAGAAGATCACGTACGACGACAAGAAGCCGACGACACGGTTTCGAACCGAGATCCCCGCCTTCGCCGACAACGATGCCCTGTCCCGGCTCCTCGAGCAAAAAGGCGTGGTGGTCAACGCCCAGCCGCTCGACACCGGGGCGCCGTGGTGGCAGAGCCTCCTGGTGCTGTTCGCGCCGACGATCCTCTTCATCCTCCTGCTGTTCTGGCTCATGCGCCGCTCCGGAAACGTCCAGAACGTCCTCGGCTCGTTCGGCCGCTCGCGAGCGCGCCGGTATCAGCCGACAGGCGACCGTGTGACGTTCGCGGACGTCGCGGGGATCGACGAGGCCAAGGAGGAGCTGTCGGAAGTCGTCGATTTCCTTCGCAACCCTGACAAGTACCGACGGCTCGGCGGCCGCATCCCGCGTGGAGTCCTGCTTTCCGGTCCGCCGGGCACGGGCAAGACGCTCCTCGCCCGCGCCGTTGCCGGGGAGGCCGACGTGCCGTTCTTCTCGTTGGCCGCCTCCGAGTTCGTCGAGGCGATCGTCGGCGTCGGGGCGGCGCGTGTCCGTGACCTGTTCAAGCAAGCCAAGGAGTCCGCGCCGGCCATCGTCTTCATCGACGAGCTGGACGCCATCGGCCGTTCACGCACCTCGGGCGTGGCGGGCTTCAGCGGCGGCAACGACGAGCGCGAGCAGACGCTGAACCAGATCCTCACGGAGATGGACGGCTTCGACTCCTCCACGAGTGTGATCGTGATCGGCGCGACGAACCGCCCGGACGTCCTCGATCAGGCGCTCCTGCGCCCCGGCCGTTTCGACCGCCGAGTCGCCGTGCAGCCGCCCGACCGGACCGGGCGTGAGGCGATTCTCAAGGTGCACAGTCGCAGCGTTCCGCTCGGCCCCGACGTGGATCTCGGCCGGATCGCCGCAACGACGCCGGGCATGGTCGGAGCGGATCTCGCGAACCTCGTCAACGAGGCGGCGCTCCTTGCGGCGCGGCGGAACCACGACGCAGTCACCGAGGCCGACTTCACCGATGCGCTGGAACGGATCGTCCTCGGCGCGGAGCGAAAGGTGATGATGAGCCCCGAAGACCGCCGGCGAACCGCCTACCACGAGGGCGGCCACGCCGTCGTCGGCATTCTCACACCGGGCGCCGACCCCGTGCGCAAGGTCTCGATCATCCCGCGCGGGCTCGCACTCGGGGTGACGTTCTCGGCACCCGAGAGCGACCGCTTCAACTACAGCGAGCCGGAGATCGACGCGAAGATCAAGGTCGCGCTCGGCGGGCGCGCCGCCGAGGAAGTGGTCTTCGGCGAGATCAGCACCGGAGCGGAGTCGGACATCCAGCAGCTCACCGAGATCGCGCGCCAGATGGTCGGCCGCTGGGGCATGAGCGAAGCGATCGGGCCTATCGCCGTTCTCCCGCGCGACGGAACGGGCCCATTCCTGCCCGGAGTCGCGGAGGTGTCGCCGGCCACGCAACAGCGCATCGACGACGAAGTCCGGCGGATCGTCGAGGAGGCGCATCGGGATGTCGTTGCGCTGCTGAAGGAGAACCGCAGAAAGCTCGACTCGCTCGCCGCTGCGCTGCTCGAGCACGAGACGCTCGACGAGGAAGACGTCTATGCAGCGGCCGGAGTCCCGCGCGCCGCGACGGAGAGCAGCGCGCCACAGGCGGCGGCGGCACAGTCGCGGATCGAGGAGTAGCCGGATGCCGCTCCCGGCAGGGGCGAAAGCGCCCGACTTCCAACTTCGCTCGACACCCGACCAGACCCTCACACTCGAGGACTTCCGTGGGCAGCCGGTGATCCTTGCCTTCTATCCGGAAGATTGGAGCCCGGTCTGCTCAGACCAGATGGCGCTGTACCAGGAGGTGCTCCCCGAGTTCCAACGGTTCGACGCTGTGCTCCTGGGAATCTCGGTGGACGGAGTCTGGTGCCACCTGGCCTTCGCAAAGGATCGAAACCTGCACTTCCCGCTGCTCGCCGATTTCGAGCCCAAGGGCGAGGTGTCCCGCGCGTACGACGCCTATCGCGCCACCGAGGGCACCAGCGAGCGGGCGCTCTACGTCATCGACGGCGACGGAGGCGTGGCGTGGAGTTACCTGTCCCCAGTGGGTGTCAACCCGGGCGCCGACGGGATCCTCCGCGCTCTCGAGGCCCTCGACCAGTGAGAACCGAGTGGCATCCTGTCCTGACGATGCCGGTCAGCGAGGACCGGGATCACATCCAAGGGCCGACTGACGCGGCGGCGACGCTGATCGAGTACGGCGACTACGAGTGTCCGTACTGCGGTGCCGCCTATCCGATCGTCAAAGAGGTCCAGGCCCGAATGGGCGAGAGGTTGCGGTTCGTGTTCCGGAACTTTCCGATCACGACTGCGCACCCTCACGCCGAGCAGGCCGCGGAAGCGGCTGAAGCGGCTGCGGTGCAGGGCAGCTTCTGGGAGATGCACGACCTGCTCTACGAGAACCAGAAGCGCCTCGAGAACGAGGACCTACGGGGCTACGCCGAGCAGCTCGGGCTCGACGTCGGGCACTTCGACACCGAACTTTCCGAGCACGTCCACGCCGATCGAGTCCACGACGATTTCCTCAGCGGCGTGCGGAGCGGCGTGAACGGCACGCCGACCTTCTACATCAACGGTTCGAGGCACGACGACTCGTACGACGAGGAGAGCTTGGTCGCCGCGCTGGAGCGAGCTGCCGCGGAATGAACCGGCTCTGAGCGTGCTGCCGGTCAACCGGCAGACGATTCTCGTGACCGGCTCCACCGACGGCCTGGGTCGTGCTTTGGCGCGTGAGCTCGTCCCTCGCGGCGCCATGGTCCTTCTTCACGGCCGGAGTGAGGAACGGCTCGAAGACACGCAGCGCGAGGTCGGCGCGGGCGCGACATACCTGGCCGACTTCTCGTCCCTCGAGCAGGTCCGCCTGCTCGCTTCGGCGCTCGAGCGCGATCACGAGCGCCTCGACGTTCTGGTCAACAACGCCGGCATCGGCGGGGGCGACGGGAGGCGCGAGGAGAGCGCTGACGGCTACGAGCTGCGGTTCGCCGTCAACTACCTGGCGCATTTCCTGCTCACGAGTTTGCTCCTGCCGTTGCTTCGGCACTCGGCGCAGGCGCGCATCGTGAACGTCGCGTCCGCGGGCCAGGCGGCGCTCGATTTCGAGGACGTGATGCTCAAGCGGCGCTACGACCCGACGCGTGCGTACGGCCAGAGCAAGCTCGCGCAGATCATGTTCACGTTCGAGCTTGCTGAGCGCCTGCGCGCGAAGGAAGCCGGCGTCACCGTCAACGCCTTGCATCCGGCGTCGCTCATGAACACAAAGATGGTGTACGAAAGCTTCGGCTACACGATGAGCACGGTCGAGGACGGGGTCGAGGCAACGCTGCGGCTCGCGATTTCACCCGAGCTGGAGGGGGTGACCGGCCGCTACTTCGACCGGCTGCGCGAGGGCCGGCCGAATAAGCAGGCCGACGATGCGGGAGCCCGCCGTCGTCTGTGGCAGCTGAGTGAGGAACTTGTGTCGGCGGCCTCATGAGTCCGCTGGAGGTCTCCCAGGCGATTCCCGTCGCCGCCGCAGGCGACTTCGATCGCTGGCTCCGCGCACACGCGGAAAGCGAGCGCGACGTCGTCGTCGCGATCTACAAGAAGGCGTCGGGCAAGCAGACCGTCACCCTCGCCGACCTGCAGGAGGTGGCTCTCTGTCACGGCTGGGTCGATACGCAAACGAAGGGCATCGACGACGAGCGCTACGCGATCCGCTTCGTCCCTCGACGCCGTGGCTCGAACTGGTCGGAGACGAACCGGGAGATGGCGCGGCGAATGCGGGAGGAAGGGCGATTGACGGCTGCGGGTCTTGCCACGCTGCCGGATGACTTCTAAACCTGGGCAGCGGGGAGATGCTCCTCCGCCCAGCGGCTGATCTGCTCGAGCGCCGGTAGCAACGCGCGGCCGGCGTCGGTGAGCTCGTAGGCAACTGACACCGGCGGCCCTTCCTCGACGATGCGCGTGACGAGCCCGGTCTCGGTCAGCGCGCCCAGCCGGTCGGAAAGCATCGAGTCGCTGATCCCTTCGACGGAGCGGGCGAGGGCGCGAAAGCCGGTCGGACCGCCGCTCAGCGTGCCCAGGACCACACCCGTCCAGCGCCTGCCGAGGAGGTCGAAGGCGCGCACGAGGGCCGCGTCACTGCGTCCACACGCCTCTGGGTCGAGACGCGACACGGAATAAGACTAGCACTACAGAAGTTACTTCTAGTATCGAAGTAACTAGCAGA
>JBKPGE010000267.1:0-9421 GCA_046729215.1 Actinomycetota bacterium
TCGCCCTTCTCGCCGTTCTTGCCCTCGTACTGGACCGTCATTTCCTGGCTCCGCGGGTTGATGACGATCTCTTGGATGTCCGGCGAGCCCGTCCTCACCTGCTCCTGAAGCTGCGAGTAGGTGACCTTCTCGCGCTTCTCCTGGCCCATCAGCGTCTGGCTCGCCAGGTAGACGAGCAGGACGATGACGATCAGCGGAAAGAGCGCGGAGCGAAAGAAACGGTTCATCGTCAGTCTACGGCGCAGGGTAGCAGTGGGCCTATTGGCAGAACCCGTGCGAAAAAGGGCTGTTTATACATCGGCAGCGGCTTCATCCGACAAGACCCCGACGTAGCGAAGGTTGCGGTAGCGCTCCGCGAAGTCGAGCCCGTAGCCGACGACGAAGCGGTTGGGGATCTCGAAACCGATGTAGCGAACGGGCACCTCGATCTCCCGCCGTTCCGGTTTCGTCAACAGGGCGCAGACCTCCAGTGTTGCCGGGTTCCGGGCCCGCAGGTTGCGCATCAGGTAGGAGAGCGTGAGGCCGGAGTCGATGATGTCCTCCACGACGAGCACGTTCCGACCCTCGATGTTGGCGTCGAGATCCTTGAGGATCCGAACGACTCCCGACGAGTCGGTCGAGGCGCCGTAGCTCGAGATCGCCATGAAATCGACCTCGCAGTGCACGTCGATCGAGCGCATTAGGTCCGCCATGAAGAAGACAGCGCCCTTGAGGACGCCGATCAGCATGAGGTCGCGTCCGGCGTAGTCGGCTGAGATCTCGGTCCCGAGCTCCGCCACGCGGTCACGCAGCCTCTCCTCCTCGATCAGGGTTTCCGCGACGTGGAGCTCGATCTCAGTCTGCGACACGCTCAGCCTTCACCCCTGGGGCCTCGACGATGCCGGGAACCGCGACGACCTCGTCGCCGCGTACGACGAGCGGCCATGCCTCGCGCTGCGACCGTGGGACCTTTGCGTCCACGAACACATCCTGAAGCTTCTTGTGGCGGCCTGCGAGCCGGTCCCCCGCTCTCCAGCCGCGAACCTGCAGTCCCGGGACGGTCGAGCTGATCCGCCACGGCCCCCAGCGCACTTCGCCGGCCAGCTGAACGGGCCCTCGCTCGAGCCAGACACGGTCGTATTCCCGCACAGCCTGGAGGCCTCCGCCGAGATCGATCCGCGCGGAGCCCTCGGCACTC
The DNA here is from genome assembly GCA_046729215.1 of Actinomycetota bacterium. Taxonomy (GTDB): domain Bacteria; phylum Actinomycetota; class Thermoleophilia; order Gaiellales; family Gaiellaceae; genus JACDAN01. The sequence goes on from JBKPGE010000267.1 coordinate 1,178, forward strand.
GCGAGGAGCGAATCCAGCCGGCTCGGCCGCCCTTCGGCCAGAGCGAGGAGGTTCTGCTCGGCACGCTCGTCCAACTGGCGCAGCAACGGAAGGATGCGTTCGCGGATCAGGCCGCGCTTCGTGACCGCGTTCGCCGAATCGAGCCGGAACGGAAGCCCTAGGGCGCGGCAGTAGGCCTCTGTCCCCTCGCGCCAGACGGTCAGGAGCGGCCGCACGACGCCGTCCTCGCGCCGGGCCTTGATCCCGCCGGGACGCCCGCTCGAGACGAGCCGGTAGAGCACGGTCTCCACCTGGTCGGAGGCGGTATGGCCGGTGGCGCGCAGCCGGTCGGCTGCCAAGGAGTAGCGGAGGTCGCGAAGCTCGCTCTCCGTCGATCCCGGGGCGCGAACGACCTCTGCGCCGAAGACATCACGGCAGAACTGCGCATCCTCCTCAGATTCGGCGCCGCGCAGCTCGTGGTTCACATGCAGGGCCGAGACGTCGTAGCCGAGCTCGCGCAGCACGTGCCAGAGGCACGTCGAGTCGGCCCCGCCCGAGACCAGGCAGAGAATCGCGCCGCCCGTCGGAATCAGGCCATGGCTTCGGATGTGCACCTCGACGCGGCTGCGGAGTTCGCCAGGATCCACGGTTCTATTGTGGCCTGCGCCGCTCGAGCTCCGACGCCGCGAAGAGGACCGCCCAGCGAAAAACCCAGACGACGGCGGCGAGGATCAGCAGCCGCCTGATCACTGCTTGATCACTTGTAGACGGGGTTCTGCGTCCACTTGCGCAGCCGCTTGATTGCCAGCTCGAGGCCTTCGGCGTGGAGGACATGGGGCTCGGCGTAGGTGATGATCGGCATCTTCGCGCGCGGCCCACGCCCGTCGGCCGAGGCCAGCGCGAAGGCGATCGGGAGGGAATGGCAGACGACCAGGATCGTCCCCTCAGGCCGAGCGAGCACGATCTCGAAGCCGCGGAGGTAGCGCTTGGCGATCGCCAACCTGGTCTCGCCTCCTCCCGGTGGGGCGTCTTCCGGTCCGTGTTTCGCCGCCCAGACGCGGTACTCGCGCAGCGATCCCCCCTCGAATGATCCGTAGTAGGGATCGTTCAGCTCCGGGACGACGAGCCGAGGGATGTTGCGGTCGCCGAGGACGAGGTCTGCCGTCTCGTGTGTACGCGAGAACTCCGTGACGATGCAGAGTTCCACCGGCTCGCCTGCGAGCCGCTCGCCGAGCTGCTCGGACTCCTGGCGCCCGACCTCCGTGAGCGGGCACGCGACGCCGGGGTCGCCGTTCACGAGCTGCTTGACGCTGAACTCGCTCTCGCCGTGACGGACGAATAGGGCGCGCTCCATCAGTGGCTCGGCCGGTGACATTGCCGTGCCTCTGCCGTGCGAAAAGCAAACTGGAGTTCCCACGGCGGGTGCGTGCATACCGACGAGGTATGTGCGCGCCCGCCGGGAGAGGTCCAGCGCGGCTTTGCAGCCGGCAGAGGTGCGGAGGATGTTGCCGGCTGAGCCACCTAAAACAAGATGCTTCGGTAGAACCCGCCCCGCTCCATCCCCACCACCTCGTAGAGCCGGATTGCCCCGGGATTGTCGGCCCGGACGAAGAGGCAGACACGTGGGACCCTCCGAAGGAGTAGCCCGATCAAGTCGCTCAGCCCGCGCCGGCCGTAGCCGCGGTTACGGACCTTCGGGTCGACCCAGACCTGCTGGAGCTGGACCGCATGTGGCGTCCAGGCGGAGGCCTCGGCCTTGAAGAGGATCGTGCCGTTCTCGATCCAAACCCACGAGCGGCCCTCGTCTATCTGCTGTTGCGTCCGGCGGCGGAAGCCGACAGGGTCGGTCACGAGCGGATCGACTCCGATCTCGCCCACGTGAGTCGCCGCGCAGGCCGGCAGGAGAAGCTCGAGGTCATTTCGGTTCGCTGCGCGAAGTGCCGTGCCTCCCGGTTCCGGCGCCCGCTCGATTGCGAAGACGGGCTGTCCGGGACGGTCCTCGCGCGCGGGATCCATCTGCAGCTGCGCCGCGTCCCACAGGTCGGTGACGGCCTGCTCGTCCCCGATGATCATCCGCGCTCGGGAAGCGGCTGTGACTTCGGCAAAGTTCTCGCAGCCCTCGCCGGACGGCACCACGTTCGCCCCGATCTGACACAGCGCCGTGACGCGATCGCCGTCGAGCGCCGCGAGGAGCCGGCCGAAGCCCCGCCTGGCCGCCTCGTCGAGGAAGACGCGTTCGACGGGCTCGGCCGAGCAGAACTCGAGCACCTGCTCGAGCGTGGGTTCTGCGAGGCGCGTCGTCAGGCTCCGCAGGGTAGACGTGCAGCTGGTCCGAGGCTCTAGGCTCCGCACATGCCGATTCACGTTCGCGCCGAGCCGGGCGACTACTCCGACGCCTGCCTCCTCCCCGGGGACCCACTCCGAGCCCAGTACATCGCCGAGAGGTTCTTCGATGACCCGGTCCAGCGGAACTCCGAACGCGGGTTGCTCGGCTACACGGGGACCTTCGAAGGGAAGCCGGTCTCGGTCCAGGCAACGGGAATGGGCTGCCCGTCGGCAGCGATCGTCGTCGAGGAGCTGGTCCAGCTCGGCGTCAAGCGCCTTCTCAGAGTGGGTACGTGCGGCGGCCTCCAGCCGGACATGAGCCTCGGCGAGCTGATCGTCGCGGTCTCGGCCGTGGCGGCCGACCGGACCGTGGACAAGCTCGTGGGCTTCGAGCCCCACGTCCCGACAGCCGACTTCGGCCTCGTCCATGGCGCCGTGCATGCGGCCAAGGAGCTCGGAAAGCAGGTGCGCGTCGGCCCGATCGTCTCGAGCGACCTCTTCTACAACCCCGACGAGGGCCAGTACGAGCGCTGGTCGTCCCGCGGGATCCTCGCCGTCGAGATGGAGGCCTCGGTGATCTTCACGCTCGGAGCGCTGCGCAAGGTCCAGGCGGGCTGCCTGCTGACGGTCAGCGACGTCGTGGTCGAGGGTGAGTTCACGCGGATCTCCGACGAGGACATGCGCGCAGCCGTCGATCAGATGACGGAGCTCGCATTGCGGACGATCACGGCTTGAGCACAATTTTTCTCGTCAATCCCGCGTCGGCGAACGGGAAGACGGGCAAACGCTGGCCGGAGATTGCGCGGGCGGCACACGCGGCGGGGCTCCGCGGCGAGGCGATCTTCTCCGAGCGCCCGGGGCAGCTCGGTGACCTCGCCCGGGAAGCCGCAGACGAAGGCGCGACCCTGCTCGTGGTCGTCGGCGGCGACGGGACCGTCCACGAGGTCGTGAACGGCATTGCGGGCCGCGAGGGCGTCGAGCTCGCCCTCATCCCGCGCGGAACGGGCTGGGACTTCGCGCGCACGCACAAGGTTCCCAAGCGACTCGACGTGGCCCTGCGGATAGCGAAGGACGGACAGGCCCGCACGTTCGACCTTGGGAGGGCGACGTACCGGACCAACGGTTCCGAGCGAACGACGTGGTTCGCGAACATGGCGAGCGTTGGCATGAGCGGGGCGGTCGCCGCGAAAGCCAACTCGACGACCAAGGCCCTGGGGGCGAAGACGTCCTACCTCTACGCGCTCGGGACGGTCTTCGCGCGCTGGAAGAACGTGGAGCTCCGCGTTCGCGTGGACGAGGAGGAGCGCAGCGGCCTGATGGAAGACACGATCGTGGCGGTCGGCCGCTACCTCGCCGGCGGGATGATGATCACCCCGGATGCGGAGCCCGACGACGAGCTGTTCGACGTGCTCTTGATCGGAGACTTGACGAAGACGGAGCTTGTCCGCGTCATGCCGAAGATCTACCGGGGGACGCACCTCCCGCACCCGAAGGGCGAGGTCCTTCGCGGCCGAACCGTGTCGATCGAGGCCGACGATCCGCTCCCGATCCAGCTGGACGGCGAGCAGCCGGGAACGACGCCCGTGCGCTTCGAGATCGCCCCGGCGGCGATCCGCCTCCGAGTGCCCTAGTGCCCCATCCAGCAATACATGCCGGCTTCTGGCCCGCGATCACGCGGCCCCAGGGCCGACCCTCCTCCTCACCAAGGTCTTCAGACCTTGGCTCGTCGGAGTGCCGCTCCTGGCTTGGTGCTCGCGACCCAGAATTCCGGCGGCATTACCGGATGGGGCACTAGCTTTCCGGCGTCTTGCGGGACGTCGAAGGACTTGTGCTGCCCGTCGACTTGCGCGCAGTCGAAGCTCGGCTTCGCGAGGTGGTCGTGCGCTTCGGCTTCTCCAGCGCGGCGACGCGCTTCTCCAGCGCGGCGACGCGCCTCTCGAGCGCGTCCAGCCCACGTACCTTCCGCTGGAGATCGTCGACGCGCTCGCGCATGCTCCCGACGCTGTCGAAGAGCTTGGTCGTCGCCGGCGACGAGGCGACCCGGGAGATCGCTTCTTCCCCTGCGTCGCTGAGCCTCGTGAGGAGGTCTTTTTGTTTCGGAGACTGAGCCATGGGGCAACCATAACGGCCGACGCTCGTCCGAGGCGAAGGCCAAGCTTGTATGGAGGCGGTAAAGCCAAGCAGGACGGGCCAACAAACCGCGAAACGAGGCCGTCCGAATAGAGAGCATGCAACTACGACGCCGAACACGAGCTCACCGGCATCACGAGGTCACTGCACACGTGATCCGGCAGCGGGCCGGCGTGCCGTACGAGGTGGAGCAGCGAGTCTGCAGCGAGTGCCACACGGTCCTCGCCGAGCGCCAGCTCCGCCGCGCCGCGGCCTGATCAGCCCGCTAACTCCTCCACGAGCGCGCTGAGCGTCTCGCCGGCGCCCCCATCGATCTTCACGACGGCACGATCGTCGAACGTCGTCGGGCCTCGGTTCACGATCGCCACGACGCCGCCTCCGCGCCGCGTCTCCTCCGGTAGCTGCGAGACCGGCCAGACTTCGAGCCCGGAGCCGACGACCACGAGCAGACGCGTCGAGCGTGCCAGCTCGTAGGCTCGGTCGATGGCGGCTTCGGGCAGGAGCTCGCCGAAGAAGACGACGTCCGGTTTCAGCACCGCGCCGCACTCTCGACAGCGAGGCTCAGGCGCGCGCTCCAGTAGGCGGAGAACCTCGTCGACGCCGTAGCGAGCACCACAACCCGGACAGGTCGTGGTTCGGATCGACCCGTGCACCTCCACGACATCACGGCTCCCCGCGCGCTCGTGGAGCAGATCGATGTTCTGCGTGACCACGGCGCTGACGTGGCCGATTCGCTCGAGCTCGGCCAAGGCGAGGTGGCCGGTGTTCGGCGCCGCCTCGGTCAAAGCGCGAAAGCGCAGCGAGTAGAAGCTCCAGACCTTCACAGGGTCGGCCCGGAAGGCCTCGATGGTCGCGTACTCCTGCGGGTCGTACTTGGCCCAGATTCCGGTCGGAGAGCGGAAGTCGGGGATCCCGCTCTCGGTGGAGATTCCGGCACCGGTGAGAACGACGGCCGGCCCACGCTCGCGTAAGAGATCGGCCAGGCGGACGACGGTCACCGCTTTAGCATCTCCCCATCGACGGCTTCAACTTCAACACCGAGATCAGAGTCCGCTTCGCCGAGACAGACGCGCAGGGCATCGCGAACAACTCGGAATACCTCGTTTGGTTCGAGGTCGCGCGCGTTGACTACCTCGATCGCTTTCGAGGCGGCTACTCGTCGCTCCGGGCGGACGGCGTCGAAGCGATGACCATCGAGACCCACGTTCGCTATCTCAGCCCGGCCTACTTCGACGACCGGTTGCTCGTGCACGCCCGCTGCGTCGACGTGCGCGGCGCCCGGTTCCGCTACGAGTACGTCATCGAGCGGAACGGCGAGACGATCGCGGACGGCTGGACGGGTCACGCGTGTGTCGACGCCGTCACGTTCCGGCCCACCCGCGTTCCGGCCTGGCTGGCCGAAGCGATCGCGGAGGCCGAAACGCCTCAGCTTGCCTAGGGGTTCGGCGGAGGGCCGGGCGGAGGGGGCGGCGGCTGTTCTTCCGGCGGCGGAGGCGGCGGATCCGGAGGCGGCTTCTTGTTCTTCGGCTTGGGCGGCGGAGGCGGAGGCGCCTTCGGTCGCGGCTTCGTGCCGTAACGGATGACCTCGGGCTCGGAGCGATACCACGACGACCAGGTATTCGTAGACAGGAGCATCCCGCTCCTCGAGTAGACCCGTCGGTCAACGCTCGTGCTGCGCGAGGGCTCGCCCGACTCCTCGGTGACCTCGGTGCCGACCCACATGGACGGGTCCGGCACGCGCTTCAAGCCAGGCGGTCCTGTGACCTTCAGCTCGCCGGTCTCGCTCTCGACCCGCCTCCCCAAGGGCGTTCCGTACAGCTTCACGGTGAGCGCCGAGGAGCCGACGAACGTCCGCACGAGCAGCCAGTGCCCCGTGTCGTTGCGGAACTTGAGATCGATGTCGGGGTAGTTGACCGTCGCATCGCGCCCCTGCGGGTAGTGCGGGATGTAAAGCGCGTGGTTCGTTCGCGCCTCGATCGGCAAGCCCGCCTCGAACGCTGCGTTGAAGACGGTCGTCGACACCTGGCAGATGCCGCCTCCGAGCCCGTTCTCCAGCTCGCCGTTGATGATCACCGGCGCCTCGAGGAATCCCTTGTCCGAGGTGCGCTCGCCCGTCGTGTCGTTGAACGAGAAGACTTTGTTCGGGGCGATCAGCGCCTTGTCGATGAGGCGCGCCACGAGCTGCACATTGTGGATGCGGTTCGGGTCGCCGCCGTAGTAGGTCGTGTACCCCGCCACACGACCGGTGATCCCCATCGCCCGCGCCTCGCGCGTGGACCGCTCGGGCCGGGCCTGCTCGGCCAGCAGCCGCGCGACGCGGTCGTTCGGGCTGAGCGCCGCTGCGAGGATCGTCCGCTTGGCGGCGTCCACGTCGAGCTTCAGGCCCGGCGATGCGGGACGAACCTGGACGCGATCGCTCGGAAGAACGACGAAAGCGGCGTCCGCAGGCTTCCGATCCACCTGTCTTTGGAAGCGCCTGAAGTAGGCGTTTGCCCCGGGTCCGCCGATCGACAGCGACGTCGAGCCATCGTGAGGCAGGTTGAGGATCTTCGAGATCCTCCACCGCGGCAGGCGCCAGCGGGTATCGCCCAACGCGAGATGCACCGGCCCCGACACGGCGACACGAGCGTCGTCCAGCGCCTCTTCGAGCTCGGGCGCCTTCACCTGGGGCTGGCTGATCCGGACCGGGACCGCAGTGTCGACGCGGTCGAGCGAGACGAGCGAGCTGAGGATCACGCGTGCCGACGCCTTACGGTCGAGCGTTCGGCCTGTCCTGCCCGGCACGAGCTCCGGTTGCAGCCCGCGGAAACTGATCGCGGCGTCGCGCTCCTTCCGGTCCACACGATTCGCGATCACGTCGAGCCGGTTTGCGAGGAGAGCCTCGGAAACCCGGGCCCGCGGGGTCACTTCTGTGCCGAAGAAGCGTGTGCCGAGGCGGCGGAGTCCGCGGACGGGGGCGAACCCGTCACCCTGCCGGCGGGCCGTCTCGACGGCAGATCGCCAGTCGACCTCGAGGATGATGTCCCTCGGCCGGATTGCCCACCGACGAGGCCCCGCGGTGAACACGACGGGAGTCGTCTCGAGCCTCTCGTAGCGTTGCTCCAGGAGGGAAATCGCTTCGCCGGTCTTGAGTCCGCCGACGGAGACGCCGGAGATCGTCGCGCCCTCGGGGAGGACCTTGGGTGACCCCGCGAAGGCCAGGCCGAGGCCGAGCGCTGTGATGGCGAGCAATGCGAGGCCGAGCAGCGACCATTGCCACACGAGCCGCCTCCGCGCAGCCGCGCGTCTACGGCGGAGATAGACCGCCCGGGAATCGGCCTCCGCGTACAAGCGAAAGAGTCTACCCAGGCGCCAGGCCGACTCAATTTCGATTTCTTTACGAAAGCTCGCTCCGGGATGGGGCGAGCTCTAGAAAGTGAAGAGCTCGATTCCCCCGGAGACATTCAGCCCGACGCCGGTGATGTACGCGGCCAGATCAGACGACAGAAACGCCACTGCATTCGCGATTTCCTGAGGCTCGCCGTGCCGGCGCAGCGCCGTTCGCTTCACCATCCGCTCATTCATCTGCGGATTGCCGAAGTGGAAGGCCTCGGTGCCGATGATGCCCGGGACGATCGCGTTCACCGTGATTCCGTGCCGCGCGCCTTCGAGCGCAAGTGACTTCGTGAGGCCGAGCAGACCGGCCTTGGTGGTGGCGTAGCTCGCCTGGCCGAACCCGCCGAGCGTGCCGGCAACGGAGGCCATGTTCACGATCCGACCCCAGCCTCGCTCCTTCATGTGCGGCCAGACGGCGCGGCAGCAGTTGAAGGC
>JBKPGE010000268.1:0-16044 GCA_046729215.1 Actinomycetota bacterium
GATCCGCGTTCCGCGGGCCAGCCGCACGCCGGGACGCCGGCTCTGCTTGATGATCTTGCCGCGTTTGACCTTGGCCGAGTAGGCGCGGGTCACTCGGCCGAGCGCACACCGCTTCGACGAGAGCAGCCGGCGGGCCTGCGCAACGGTCTTGCCCTTCACGTTCGGCACCACGCACCGCGCCGACTTTGGTGGCGGCTGCGGCGCAGGAGGCTGCGGTGCCGGAGGTTGTGGCGCTGGCGGCTGCGGTGCCGGCGGTTGTGGCAGCGCAGGCGTAGGCGAATCAGCGTCGCTAAAGGCGCCGGAGGTCGAAACTCACTCGTCTGGCCCCATGGGAGGCCGCTGATCACGGTTGACTGCCACCGACCGACGAGCGGCGCCGAAGTCGTCACCGGTCATGTCGTGGTACGCGGGTACAAAGCTCAGGATGCCCAGCCCTGGCGCCGCGAGGTGGACTGACTGTGCCCGTAATTCGAGAAGGTGGTGAGGCTGTCGTCTTGCTTCGTCGCAGCGATGACGTCTTGGTTGACGCCGACGACGCCGACGTCATTCGCCGTAGCGCCGATCGTGCCGGAAACGTGAGTCCCGTGCCCGTTGAAGTCGAGGGGAGCTCGGTCGTTCTGGATGAAGTCCCATCCATTGGTGTCGTCGATGAAGCCGGTCATGTCGTTGTCGCCTCCGCCGGGCGGATCGTCGTTCACCCAGACATTTCCGCCCAGATCCGGGTGATACAGGGCCACGCCCGAGTCGATCACCGCCACGAGAACCGACTGAGCCCCAGTCTGGTTGCTCCACGCGTTTCGGGCTTGGACCTTCTGGAGGCCCCATAACTGCGGGAACAACGGGTCGGTCGGCGCGGGCGCTGCCGGCTGTGGACACGCGGGATCGAGCGTTCTGCAGGCGTTCAGCCGCCCGCCTGTCATAACCTTCCCAGCCAGGGCGCCGACTGCGTCGGCGCCGCCAAGGATCGCCGACTTGATCTCTCCGGCCGTCGCTGCCGGATTCTCGGCCTTGTAGAGCGCCGCCACGCCGGCCACATGCGGGGTCGCCATGGAGGTTCCGCTGAACGAGTCATACGCTTCGACCGCCCCGGTGCTCAGGCACCGTACGGCCAATTGTCGACGTAGGCGCCGTCGTCGAAAACGATGTCGTCGCTTTCAAGACCGAGCCGGAGAAAGACGCTTGCTTGACCGTCGGCAGCGGACAAATCGCTGCTGAGCGGCTCGAATGATCCATCAGTTGACCCCGTCCATGCGTCTACGGGAGCCCAATTCAACCGATTCGCAGACCGATCGATGGTGAAGGAGTCGTAGCGAAACTCGGTCGCGAGGTTCAGCTCATAGTCGAGTGCACAGCCCAGCTCTCCAGTCAAGTTGAGTGGGACGTTCTGCTCGAGATAGCTCTCCGTGTTGTTCAGATAGGGGGTCGGATCGATTCGGTAGACGTAGTTCGGCTCGGCGTACTCGACCTCGCTGTGCTGCTCGAATTCGCGGGCTGCAGGGAACACAGACGCACCCGCAGGAAGCCGGACAACCACGGTCCCGGGAAGAGCCAACCGCTTGTCGAGCGTGGCGCCCTCTTCCCGCCTGATGGAAGCCCGGGTACCTTCACCCAGCCCGGCTTTAACCCAACGAGCTCACCGGCGACGAAGTCGCGTTGCTGGACAGTGGACTTCAACGTCGGCGATGGCCTCGGTGCCCCTGTGGCAGCGCCTGAGGAGGCCACTCCGACGGCGATCGCGGCCAGGCTGAGTGCTGCGGCAACGAGGCGCAAGAAGCGCAACTCGGGATCAGAGTTGCACGTTTCGCCGCCGCTGTCTATTGGCGCGTTTGGGTGCCCTCGCCGGCGGCCGAAGCGTACGCGAGCTGCAGGTTCGCGACCACCTGATTGAAGTCGCGGAGGACCTCCTCCGGAACGGCGCCCTCGAGCGGGCCGAGCAGGGCCTTCATCGCCTCGATCGCGAGTCGTGCCTGCTCGAGATCCCGCGACGACTCATCGAGCTTGGCGAAGGCGAGCTGGGCCAGAGTGGCGACTGTTGAAAGCAGGAGGTCTGAGACCTTCATTTGCCTCACCGCTTCGAGCAGCTCTTCGGCGCTCGGCTCCTCCGGGCTAGAGCTCAACCTGCTCCATGGGGCGGACCTGCTCGGCATAGATCTCCTCGAGCGTCGCGCCCTCCTCGTGGCGCGCGATCTGCCGCTCCGCGGCGTTCGCCGCCGTGACGGCGAGGAACGGCGTCGCGCCGATGTCGTCCGCGACCGGCTGCACCCACTCGATCAGCTGCTCGATGCGCTTTCGCTTGTTCACCAGCTCGCCGGTCTCGAGATCGATGAAGTCGCCGACGAGGCCCCATCTGATCGCGCGCCAGAAGTTCTCCTCGATCAACCGGTGCGACGGGAGCGGCAGAGGCTCGCCCTCGTCGAGGGCACGGGCGGTCCTGACGGCGAGAGCGTACGAGAGCGCGGCGAGCGACCGGGCCTCACCGAGGTCCGGCTGGGCGTCGCAGATCCGGAGCTCGACAGTCGGAAACGCGAGATGCGGACGGACGCTCCACCACATCTGCGTGTGCTCGGTGATCGAGCCCGTGCGGTAGAGCAGGCGAACGTACTCCTCGAACTCGTCCCAGCTTCCATAGGCGTCCGGGATGCCGCAGCGCGGGAAGAGCTTCGTGAAGATCTCCGTCCGGACCGAGTGGAGGTGCGTGAAGATGTTCTCCAGGAACGGCGAGCTCGCCGAGAGCGCCAGAAGCTCTGGAAGCAAGTGGCGCAGGTGGTCGCAGGTGCGCACGGCACGGTCAGGCCCGTTGACGGCCACGTGAACGTGGAGGCCGAAGGAGTTGTTGCGCCAGACGACCCAGCGGAGGATCTCGTCGTTCCGTCGGTAGTGCGGCGTGTCGATGATCCGCTGTTCCTGCCAGGGGCTCCAGGGATGCGTCCCCGTGGCGCCGAGGAGCACGCCGAGCTGGTCGGCGAGTGCGGTCAGCTGGTCTCGCCGCGCGCCCATGAGGACGGCCGCGTCGGCAAACCCCTCGCACCGGCCGGTGCGGACCTCCACCTCGGACGCGATGAGCTCACCGACGAGGTGGTCTTCCAGCTCGGTTCCCTGGGCTGCTGCCTGAAGCTCCTCGAAGCGGTTCGTCAGGGCCAGCGTGTCGGGGTCGAGGATCGCGAACTCCTCTTCCACCGCGACGGTGAAGTCCTGCGCCGACTCGTACGCCTCGCGCGCAGTGTGAAGCTGCTCGTCCGGCGTGAGGTGCTGTTCGTCCGCCATGGGCGGAGAAGGTTATTGGAACGGTTGGAGCAGCCGGCCTGCGACATGGGCCCATGACCAGCGTTCCTCAGCGACCTGGCGCGCCCGACGGGACAGCTCGGCGCGCTCGTCGGGGGTACGCACGAGCAGCGCCTGGAGCTTGTCGGCCAAGTCGGACGTGTTCCCGGTTTCGAAGCTCGCGGGAACGCCCGCCGCTTCGAGCGCGTCGGCGATCTCCGCGAGGCCGGAATGCCGCGCGACGAGTGGCAGCGACCCGCCGGCGGCCGCTTCCGCTGCAACCATCCCGAATGCCTCGGGGAAGATCGACGGGACCACCGTGACGTCGGCGAGCGGGATCAGGTTGGCGAGGTGGCGGTGCTCGAGCGGCCCGGTGAAGAGCGTGCGCGGGCCGGCCATGGCTTCCAGTTCCGCGCGGTAGTCCCCGAAGCCGACGATCACGGCGCGGGCGACCACGCTGTTGAGCGCCTCGAGCAGCAGGTGTACGCCCTTGTTCCGGAGGAGCTTCCCGAAGTAGAGGACCGTCGGCTCGTCGCCGGCCAGGAAGGCTGCGAGACGCTGGCCATTTCGTTCGTCCGGCAGTCGTTCGTTTGCGTTTAGCGGATTCGGGGGGTCGCGCCTCGCCTCCTCGAGCAGCTGCGCCAGGGCCTTGTCGCGCGGCAGCGGGCGGAACTGGTCGACATCGACGCCGGGTGGGACCTCGTGAACGCGATCCACATGCCCAACGACCTCCTCGAGCACCTCGCGAATGTGGGCAGATCCCACGAATACCGCACGTGCTTTTGCCAGCGACTCCCTCCCCCACTCCGCCAGCTCGGCGTTGCCGCGCATCGAGTACTCGAGCTCAGAACCGTGTGCCTTGACCGCGAACGGTAGGCCTGTCGCAGCGGCCACGGGCCCGCCCAGCAGGATGTGGTTCGCAAAGACGAGACCGGCAGGAGCCAGCCGGCACAGAGCCGCCGCGTTCGCCTCAACGTAGCGATCGCGCTCGCCGGGGGTGAAGTCCTGGAGCAGCTTGGCCTCGAGCCCCTCGTAGCGGTCGAGGACGAACACGGGCAGGAGGCCACCAATGTCCGGCCGGACGACAAGCGCGCCGGCGAGATCGTAGAGCTCAGGTTGCGGCTCCTGACAGACGAGGACGACGTCATGTCCGGACCGGCTCCACTCGCGCGCGATCGCGCGTGTGTAAACGTTGGAGCCGGTTCCGCCGAGCAGGTAGCCGTGCCAGAGCAGGATCCGCACGGCCGAACGTTAAGGCCAGGCCCAGACTCGACGCCCCGTACCTTCGAGCCACGACGAGTGTCTGACACTCGTCCCGGCCGCAGCGGTCAGGTCAAGTGGAAGTAGAGCGCGTAGAGGAGCTCGACGGCCGGGTTGCTCGTATGCACGGCGACGTCGCTCGGCACGTCGAGGAGCGCCTCGGAATAGTTGAAGATGATCCGAACGCCGGCGTCGATGAGGTCATCGGCCGCCGACTGGGCGTTCTCGCCCGGAACGGCGAGCACGCCGACGACGATGTTCTTCTCGCGGACGGCCTCGGGCAGCCCTGAGTACTGCTCGACCTCGACGTTGCCCACACGGCGGCCCACCTTCTCGGGATCCGTGTCGAAGATCGAGGCGATGTTGATCCCGTGCTCGGCGAAGATCGGCGAGCTGGCGATCGCCTCGCCGAGCCGCCCGGCACCGACGAGGGCGATGTTGTGCTGACCCTGCGTGCGGAGGATCCGACGGATCTCCCCGAGGAGCCCGTCGACGCTGTAGCCGACGCCGCGTTTGCCGAACTTTCCGAACGTCGAGAGGTCGCGCCGGATCTGCGTCGCGTTGATGTTCGTGTAGTCCGACATCTCCTGGGAGGAGATGCGCTCCTTGCCCATCTTTCGCGCCTGGGTAAGAACCTGCAGATACCGGCTGAGCCTGGCCGCGACACCGACCGTCAGGCGGTCGGGAACTGCCGTCACGCGGTCAGCCTGCGGTGGAGTTTGTAACACCACACAAGGATTGTGCCAGTCCGCGTCACTGCTTGCGAAGGACAGTCACAAAGTCCCCTCGGAAGTGGGGGTTTGTGCGAGCTTTCGCCTGAGCGCTTCGGGGTGCACGAAGTACGTGAAGGCACGCTCGCCGTCGATCTCGACGACGGGCAGCCACTCTCGGTAACGAGCCTCCAGCTCCGGGTCGCCGGTGATGTCGATCTCCTCGAGCTCGAACGCCTGGTCGGCACGCGCGGCCTCGACCACCCGCCGGGCCGCCGCGCAGAGATGGCAGCCAGCCGCGTGGTAGAAGACGACGCGCGTTACGGGTAAAGCCCGCGGGTCATAGTCGCCTCGGCGACCCGCTGAACCGCGAGGCCGTAGGCGGCGATCCGCATCGTCGTCGACTTGGCCTCGTACGTGGCCCACGTCTCGTGGAAGGCGCGCGACGTGATGTCGTTCAGCCGCGCGTTCACTTCGTGCTCCTTCCAAAAGTACTCCTGCAGGCCCTGCACCCACTCGAAGTACGAGACGACGACGCCACCGGCGTTCGCGAGCACGTCGGGCAGGACGAGCACGCCGCGGTCTTCGAGGATCTCATCCGCGGTCGGCGTCGTCGGCCCGTTCGCGCCTTCGCAGATCAGCTTTGCCTTGACCTTGTCCGCGTTGTCGGAGGTGATTACCTGCTCGAGCGCACAGGGCGCCAGGATGTCGCAGTCGAGGAGCAGGAGCTCATCGTTCGTCACCGGCTCGGTGTCCTTGAGGCCGTCGAGCGCGCCCGTCTCCTGCTTGTGGGCCAGCGCGAGGGCCACGTCGATCCCGTTGGGGTTGTAGATGCCTCCGGTCGAGTCGGAGAGTGCGACGACCGTCGCGCCATCCTCGGCGACGAACCGCGCGAGGTAGCTGCCGACATTCCCGAAGCCCTGGACGGCGACTTTCAGGCCCTGCAGTGAACGGTCCTGTTTCGCAACAGCCTCCCGAATGCAGTAGTGGGCGCCGCGCGCCGTCGCCTCCAGCCGCCCGAGCGAGCCGCCCAGATTGAGCGGCTTGCCCGTGACCACGCCGAGCACCGAGTGGCCCTTGTTCATCGAATATGTGTCGAAGATCCAGGCCATCACGCGCGGATCGGTGCCGACGTCCGGCGCCGGGATGTCCTTCTCCGGGCCGATCTCGTTGACGATCTCGGACGTGTAGCGGCGCGTCATGCGCTGGAGCTCGCTCTGCGACAGCTGCTTCGGATTGCAGACGACGCCACCCTTCGCGCCGCCGAACGGGATCCCCATCAGCGCGCACTTCCACGTCATCCACATCGCGAGCGACTTAACCTCATCGAAGGTGACGTCGGGGTGGTAGCGGATGCCGCCCTTCGACGGCCCACGGGCGATGTTGTGCGTGACGCGATAGCCCTCGAAGACCTCGATCCTGCCGTCGTCCCGAGAGAACGGGACCGAGACGACGACCGCCTTCTTGCAGCGCTCGAGGACGCGAACGAGGTTGGGGTCGATCTTGAAGACGTCCGCGACCTTGCGTAGCTGCTCCTGCGCCAGCTCGAACGGGTTTTCGCGGAGGTGGGAGGTCGGCGCTTCGACGGTGGTCACAGGCGCCCGGAGTATACGACGCTTGTCTAGGCCTACCGGATGGTGAACTGCACGTTTTGCCTGCTAGGAGGATCATCTCCAGGTGGATATGCGAGCAGGTGCAGGCTGTATCGGCCCGGCCTGAGCTGCCGCCCGAGCGGGCCTCTTCCTGTCAGTCCGAAGGTGTACCGGCCCGGAAGCAGGTTGCGCAGCCGCGCGAGGCGGCCCATGCGCTCCTTCCCGTTCCATAGCTCGAGGTCGAGGTGGGAAACCGGTAGCACCTCACTGACGCCGCCACGCTGGAGGACCCGGCCGGCACGCAGCTCGAGCAGCGCCGGAGCCGAGTCGGAGGGACGAAAGCTGCGCGTGGAGAGCCGCACGCTGCCGAGCAACCCCCGCTGCGGCGGCCCGAGGGTGACCGTCCACGGAACGCGGACCGGAGCACCTCCCCCGGCGCGAAGCTCGATGTTCGCCGTGGCCGCCCGGGCCCCGGGCGGCGTGTACGCAAGCCGGCCCGCCACGAACACTTCTTCCTCGCCCCCAGGCATCAGCGTGACCCTCGAGGGCGACACCGCCACGGCGAGGCCGCCCACGTCGCCCTGACGGCCGACCGAGATGTCGACCTTGAGACGGCGCCGGGAGAGGTTGCGGACGACGAACTTCGCCGTCCCGGACCACCCGGCACGAGTGGCGTGCCCGAGGGAGAGCGTCGCCGGATCGGCAACCACCTCGACGGCCGAGGCTGCGCCCAGATCAAGGAGCCCGTTGGGCTGCGCCGTCCCGACGAGCGCGGCCTTGAGCGCCGGTGCGTCCAGCTCGGGGCGGGCCTGGGCGAGCAGTGCAGCAGCCGCGCCGCTTACCGCCGCTGCCGCGCTGGTTCCGCTGACCGCGCCGTAGGCCGCTTGGCCGTCCGCTGCCCGCCCGGGATGCGAGGTCAGGAGCGCGACCCCGGGAGCAAGGAGCTCCGGCTTCAGCCCACCGTCGAAGGCCAGCCCGCGCGATGAGAACGCGGCGGGGCCGTCAACGTCCGGGTTCGGACGCGATCGAGCCGTGCCGATCTCCACCGTGGCGTCCTCGCCACGCTTGATCAGCGCAGCGGCGGCCCGCGCCGCATGTTCCGGAACGGAGAGCACGGGAACATCCATCCGCTCGTCGAGCCCGAGGCTGCCGGCCGGGATCTCCGTCCCGTGCAGGATCACCGCGTCCGCGCCGGCTCTCGCTGCACCCGCCGCCGCGGCGTCGGGCGACTCGCCCGTCGGGGTGAGGGAAGCCTTGCCCGCCACTCGGCTGTACCCACGGCGGTCGAAAAAGTCCCCGATGCTGAGCGTCGGCTGAGTCGCACCGAGCACCGCCGGAAGGAGCTGCTCGCGCACGACCGGCTCGGCGAGGTCGAGCCTCATGGGCTTGCGCGGCGCGACGGCGCCGGCCAGCGGGACATCGCCGCTGAAGACCACACGGAGGCCGGAGCGGATCGTCACCCGCACCTGATCTGTCGCCGGGCGGAGGTCGGCTGCGCCGACCGTGAGCGCGGCAGAAGCTCCTCCGGGCCCCGAGATGCTGCCGTAGCGCGGCCCCGCCGGCCCGTCGTTCCCGGCCGGTGCGACGACGAGCGTGTCGAGCGCGAGCGCGCCGGCAACCGCCCGCGAACTGGGACTGTCGGCGAAGGCGGCGTAGGGCTCGGCGAAACCGACCACGGCGATTCGGGCGGCGTCGTGAGCGTTCCCGTCTCCGTCGGGATCGACGGCGCGCTCGAGGCCGGCGATGAGCTGGTCGGTGCGCGAGTAGACGGCCCACCGCCCCGCTACGTCACGCTGCCAGCCGCCGACCCTGATCGGGAGCACCGTCGCGTTCTGAGCGACGCCTTTGAGGCCCCCCGGCCCCCCCGAGCCGACGATCAGGCCGGCGAGCTCCGTCGCATGGCGCTCGACGTCCGACGGCTCGTCGGGCTTCGAGTCGGGCGAGGCGAGATCGTCGTTCTCGAGGACGTCGACGCCCTCGAGCAAGGCGCCGGTCAGGTAGTCGTGGCTGTACTGGACGCCGGTATCGACGAGCGCAACGGTGACGCCACGGCCGGTCGCTCCTCCGAGCCCGACCTGAGCCTGGTAGCCGGAGCCGGCGGCGAGCTTCTGGCGCTCGAGCAGCGAGCTGGAGAGCGAGGCAGGGTACGCAATCCGCACGGGATAGACGCCCTCGACCTCGGGAAAGGTCTGGAGCAGGGCGATCGCACGGGCATCCAGAGGCGCCGAGAACCCGGAGAGAACGCGCGTGTAGCTGTACTCGGGCCGGAGGCGAAGCCCCGCAGCGCCGAGCCTCGCGATCAGCTGCTGCTCTGCCGCCTGCGCCGCAGCGTGCCAGCGAACCTGGTCGTCCTCGCTCGCGAGCCCTCCGGCGGCGGCCACCCGATCGGCGAGCGACGGCGTCCGCAGGACGACGAGCATCCGCTGCCCGACCGGCACCTGGGGCCGCGCCCCGCCGACGAGGCCGCGCCACGACGCGCCCTCGGTGACCGCCTGGGACGAGTGCCGTCCGGTCGCCGCGGCAACCGAGGCGACGGCGAGCGTGATAGCGACGATTCCGAGCAGCGCGAGCTGCGCGAGGCGGCGCTCAAACAAAGGCGTCGAGGGCAAGGTACCGAGGATAGGGAATGGCATCGGCGTACCTCGCCGCCGAGGCGATCATCGCAGCGTTGTCTGTGCAGAGCTCGAGCGGTGCTGCAGCGGCTTCGGGTAGAGACGCTCGCAGCTCGGAGTTCGCGGCCACGCCGCCGACGATCGCGATGCGATCGGCGCCGAGCTCCTCGGCCGCCGCCCGCGTCCGTTCGACGAGGGCACGCACGATGGCACGCTGGTAGGACGCTGCGAGATCGGCCTTGCGTTCCTCAGCATCTTCGCCGAGATCGCGAACCGTGTAGAGAAGCGCCGTCTTGAGCCCCGAGAAGGAGAAGTCGAAGCCGGCGACGCGCGCGACCGGAAAGGAGAACGCGTCGGGATCACCCTCTCGGGCGAGGCGGTCGATCTCGGCGCCGCCCGGGTAGCCAAGCCCGAGCAGGCGCGCCCCCTTGTCGAACGCCTCGCCGGCCGCATCGTCCAGCGTCGTCCCGACGATCTCGAACGCTCCGCGGTCACGGACGTCGAGGAGCAGTGTGTGCCCGCCGCTTGCGAGCAGGCAAAGGAAGGGCGGCTCGCGAGGATCCGGCGCGAGGAACAGCGACGCGACGTGGCCGTGGAGGTGATTGACGGGCACGAGCGGCAAGTGCCGCGACCAGGCGAGCGCCTTCGCCGCGGAAATGCCGACAAGGAGGGCTCCGACGAGGCCCGGCCCCTGCGTCACTGCGATGCGCTCGATGTCTCCGAGACTGGCCCCGGACTCGTCCAGCGCCCGCCGGAGCACCGGCAGGATCAGCTCGAGGTGATGCCGCGACGCAACTTCGGGGACGACTCCCCCGTACTGCGCATGGAGCTCGGCCTGCGAGGAGACGACGTTCGAGAGCAGGCGCCCGTCCTCCGCGACGAGCGCGACTGCGGTCTCGTCACACGACGTCTCGATGCCCAGAATCAAGCGCTCGCGGGCTCGCGCACCGGGTCCTTCCACATGATCAGCGCGTCCTCGCGGTTGTCCGTGTAGTACCCGCGCCGGAGTCCACGCGGGACGAACCCGAGCTTCTCATAGAGCCGGATCGCTCCTCCGTTGGAGACCCGCACTTCGAGGGTATACCCGCGCCGATCGTCCCCGGCCGTGACCTCGAACAACCGGCTCAGGAGCTTTGTCGCTACGCCGTGCTCGCGGTAGTCCTTCTGCACGGCGACGTTCATGACGTGCCAGGCGTCCGCGTACCGCGAGATGATCAGGTAGGCGACGAGCGCCTCGCTCGCATCCGTATCCACTGCGCCGAGGCAGATCGACGACGTCTTGGCGAGCTCGGAGGCGAACATCGAGCGCGACCAGGGGGTCGGGTACGACTGCCGCTCGATGCGCTCGATGGCGGCGAGGTCGGCGATAGTGAGGCGGCGAAGCTCGATGTTCACGTGCGTGTCCGGTCGACGTCCGGGACCCGAAGGTACATGGGCTCGACCAGGCCGGGAAGGCCGAACCCGCTCGCCAGCTGCGCGTGAAACCGTGCTCGCGGGACGTGGAGCTCGCTGTCGTCGGGCGGAACCGCGCCGGCTGCGGCCTCGATCACCTTGCGGTAGCGAAGGGCTCCGTCGCCGACGTAGGAGCGGCCCGGCTCGATGCCGAGGTCGGCAGGAGCCACGACAACCGGCTCCCCGTCGACGAGGGAGAAGACCTCCCGGCGCCGGGCGTCGATGACCGGTGTCGAGCCGGGTGCTCCAGCGGCCAGCGCGTCCAGGGTGGAGACGCCTGCGAGTCCGATGTCGAGGGCGAACGCGAGTGTGCGTGCAGTCGCAAGTCCCATCCGGAGGCTCGTGAAGCTACCCGGCCCGGTTCCGACCACGATCCCTTCGACCTGCGAGTCCCGCACGCCGCCCCGGCGAAGGAGCGCGTCGAGATCCTCGAGCACGGAGATTGGCCGCGAGGACAGCTCGCCGAGAACCTCGCCGTCCCAGACGAGCGCACTCGTCGCAACGTCCGTGGCCGTGTCGAACGCGAGGATCAGCACTCGAGCACCTCGATGTGCCGGCGATCGTCGCCTGCGTGCTCGAGCGATAGGCGGAAGCGGGCCGGCGGGAGCACGCCCTCACCGGCCTCCGGCCACTCCACGAAGCAGACGGCACCGTCGAAGTACGGCTCGAGGTCACCCCATTCCGCGGGCGAGACGCCCGCGAAGCGGTAGAGGTCGAGGTGCGAGACGTCGACGCGACCGCGATAGCGATGGCCGACGGTGAAGGTCGGGCTCGTAATCGGCCCCTCGACGCCGAGGGCGTGACAGGCCCCCCGCACGAGGGTCGTCTTGCCCGTGCCGAGCTCGCCGGCCACGGTGACCACGTCGCCGGGGCTCAGCTTGGCGGCGAGACGGGCGCCCACCGCCTCGGTTTCCTCAGCGGAGGCGGATTCGACCTTCATGTCGTAAAGGCTAGAAAAGGCCCAGCTGCACGGTGGGCTCAGCCCTGAGCACGAGGGGCTCCGGCTCCGGCACCTCGATCGTGCGTCCGAGGAGCTCCGGGAGCCGGGCGAAGTCCTGCTGGAGCACCTCCAGCATCCTCGGCGTGTAGAGGGCCGCGGCCGGGTGGTAGAGCGGGTAGAGGAGCACACGGCGGCCGCCGATCGTCGTGTCCTGCTCCACGCCGTGGACTCGCGTGATCCCCGTCTGCTTGCCCGACAGGAGCTTGGTGGCGAAGTTCCCGAGCGTGGCGACGACACGCGGCTCGATCAGCTCGATCTGGCGAAAAAGGTGCGGCTCGCAGGACTCGATCTCGTCTGGAGCCGGGTCGCGGTTGCCCGGCGGCCGGCACTTGAGGACGTTCGCGATGTAGACATCGGAGCGCTCAAGGCCGATGCCGGCCAGAAGCGTGTCCAGCAGCTTGCCCGCATGGCCCACGAACGGCAGTCCCTGCTTGTCCTCATGGAAGCCGGGCGCCTCGCCGACGAACATCAGGTCGGCGCGCGGATCTCCAACGCCGAAGACAACCTGCGTGCGGGTTTGGGCGAGACGGCAGCGCGTACAGCCCGCAACTCGCTCGCCGAGGGCCTGAAGCGTCGTCACCCGGGCGAGTCTAGGGCGGGCGCCGGACGCAGCTCTCATGGCGGCGCTAGCCGCAGCCGCAGGAGCCGCCGCAGCATCCCCCGCCGCTTGCGCGGGGCGCGCTGCCGAAGCTCGGCAGCTCGCTGCTCGAGCCATGGGCGGCGAAGACGGAGAGCTGCTTGCGGACGTCCGAGGCGCCGCAGTCCGGGCAGTCCGGCTGCTGTCCGTTCCGGACGAGCTCCTCGAAGTGCGACTCGCACTGCATGCACACGTACTCGTAGATCGGCATCGACTCGGAGTTTATCGTCACGTTCGGGCGCGCGATTACACTGCACCTGCCCGGTATCCGTCAGGGAACTGGAGCCAACGATGATCGAAAGCGTGAACGTGATCGGCGCCGGCCGGGTCGGCTCGGCGGTCCTCGCTCGCCTCGAGGAGCGTGGAATCGAGCGGCGCGACGACGCCGAGCTCGTTCTGCTGTGCGTACCGGACACGGCGATCCCGGCCGTTGTCGAGGGACTATCCCTGGACGCGTCGCAGTGGATTGCCCACACGAGCGGAGCGACGCCGCTCTCGGCGCTCGACCCTTACGCACGGCGCTTCGGCATCCACCCGCTCCAGAGCTTCAGCAAGGCCGGCGGCCCCGAGCAGCTCGACGGCGCGGCGGCGGCGATCACGGCCGAGACGGACGAAGCTCGGGAGGTCGGCTTCGAGCTCGGATTGCTGCTCGGCCTCGAACCCTTCGAGCTCGCGGAGGACGATCGCGCGCTCTACCACGCGGGTGCCGCGATCGCCTCCAACTACCTCGTCACCCTGCACCGCGCGGCCGCCGAGATCTTTCACGCGGTCGGCGCTCCGACGGCCGGCCTGCGGCCGCTGATGCAAGGCGTGATCGACAACGGCTTCGAGCTGACCGGCCCCATCGCCCGGGGTGATTGGGACACGGTCGACCTCCACCTCGATGCGCTAAGGGAGCGGAAGCCGAAGCTCGAGCCGCTCTACCGCGTCCTCGCCGAGGCGACGGCGCCGTGAGGTTGGTTCGAACCATCACAGAGCTCCAGGCCGTCTTGGCGGACGTTGGCGGCTCCGTCGGGCTCGTCCCAACCATGGGTGCGTTCCACGAGGGACACCTCTCCTTGTTCCGGGCGGCCCGCGCCGAATCGGACCTCGTCGTCGTCAGCCTGTTCGTGAACCCCACCCAGTTCGCGAGCGGTGACGACCTGGCGCGTTATCCCCGCGACGAGGCGCGCGACGCGCGCCTGGCCGAGGAGGCCGGAGCCGACATCGTCTTCGCGCCGCCGGAGGACGAGCTGTACCCGCCCGGTTTCAAGACCTGGGTCGAAGTGGAGGAGCTCGGTCAGGTCCTCGAAGGCGAGTTCCGGCCCGGGCACTTTCGTGGCGTCGCCACGATCTGTCTGAAGCTCTTCAACCTCGTCCGCCCGGCCTGCGCCTACTTCGGCCAGAAGGACGCGCAACAGGCGGCCGTCATCCGCCGGATGGTGCGCGACCTCAACGTCCCGGTGACGATCCGCGTCCTGCCCACCGTGCGGGACGAGGACGGGCTCGCCCTCTCCTCGCGTAACGGCCAGCTGTCGCCCGAGGAGCGCGAACGGGCGCTTGCGCTCCCCCGCGCGCTCGTGACCAAGGATCCCGAGCAGGCGCGGGAGCTCCTCAGAGACCTCGAAGTCGACTACCTGGAGGTCGCCGACTTCGACCCGAAGGTTCTGGCCGCCGCCGTGCGCGTCGGCTCCACCCGACTCATCGACAACGTCGTCCTGGAAGGAGAGTCCCATGAAGCTGTCGATCACTGAGATCGCCGAGCGCAAACGGCAAGGCGAGAAGCTGGTCATGGTCACCGCCTACGACCACCCGAGCGCGCAGCTCGCCGATGCCGCCGGCGTGGACCTGATCCTGGTCGGGGACTCGGCGGCCGACAATGTGCTCGGGTACGACTCGACCGTGCCGGTCACGGTCGACGAGCTGCTCGTGCTCGTTCGCGCGGTGGCGCGCGGCGCCGAGCATGCACTCGTGATCGCGGACATGCCCTTCGGGTCCTTTCAGGTCTCCGACGAGACGGCGCTCGCCAACGCCGTCCGCTTCCTCAAGGAAGCGGGCGCAGACGCCGTCAAGCTCGAGGGCGCGGGCCCCTCCCTCTCCCGCGTCCAGGCGATTGTGGGTGCGGGGATTCCGGTGATGGGTCACGTGGGCCTGACGCCGCAGTCCGCGACGATGCTGGGCGGCTACAAGGCCCAGGGCAGGACGGCGGCGAAGGCCCAGCGACTCCACGCGGACGCCAGGGCACTGGAGGCGGCCGGCTGCTTCGCGGTCGTGCTGGAGGCCGTTCCGGCGCCGGTGGCGGAGCGGATCAGCGAGGCGCTCATGGTGCCGACGGTCGGAATCGGCGCTGGACCGGGCTGCGACGGACAGGTGCTCGTCTGGCACGATCTGCTCGGCCTTTCCGACCGCCGACCCGCCCGGTTCGTGAAGCGCTATGCCGAGCTCGGCGACGAGATCCAGCGCGCGCTCGAGGCTTACGCCGGCGACGTGAGAGCAGGGGCGTTCCCCGCCGAGGAGCACACGTACTCGATCCCGGAGGAGGAGCTCAGCCTCTTCAACGCCTCAACCCAGCCCGCCGAGGAGCGCGAGCGCGCTCCAGATCGCGACCGCTAGCGCCGCGAGCCAGACAAGCGCCAGGACGACCGCGCCCGCCGCCCGTCCGAGGCTCCATCTGTAGACCTCGCGGAGCCCGACGAGCAACAGGGCGAGGCTCCAGACGCCGAGCACGATCAGGAGCGGAGGGAAGAGGAGCCAGAGCGGCAGCGCGAAGACGAGCGGCGGGAACGAGAACGCGAGGATGTGTCGCACGCGCCGCGGGCTGCCTTGTCCGCCGAGCCGACGCGTGACGAAGCCAAGCGAGGAGCCGACGAGCCAGTACCACGCGAAGCCGAGCGACAGGCCGGTCACGAAGATCCAGACGAACGCGTCGAGCGCATCGAGGTCGGCGAGGCTGTCGCCCCCCAGCCCGAGCGCAAGCGCAACGCCCGCGACAAAGCAGAGCGCGACGACCACGTCCTGTCGCGCGAGCGCCGACTCCTGAGAATCGATGCGGAACGCGGCGAAGACCTGCCGTGGCAGCCGCAGCACGGCCACGGCCCGCCGCCACCAAAGGCGCTCCACGCTAAGACCGAGGTCGAGCGACGACCGTGATCCCTTCCCTAAGTGTGCGCGGAACCACCGGTCCCAGCGCACGGAACGCCCGGTTCTTCCGGGAGCCGTGGTCGAAGTAGTTCGCCGTTACGAGCCTCGTGATCTCGAAGCCGGCCTCCATGAGCGCGGCACGCAGCTCGCCGACCGTGTACTCGTGGAAATGGCCCGGGTTCTGCGGCGTGCTGCGGATCGGCTCATAGGGGTTCCGCCCGACGATCATGCGGAGCCGCTTGGGAAGCGCGGTAGCGTTCGGGGTCTGGATGACGAGGCTGCCGCCGGGGCTCAGCCCGCCGGAGAGGAAGCGGAGCAGGGGCACGAGCGCGACGTGCAGGTGCTCGATGACCTCTCCGCAGACGATCACGTCGTGGGGCTCGAGCTCGGGATAGTCCGA
>JBKPGE010000269.1:0-4855 GCA_046729215.1 Actinomycetota bacterium
CCCCCCCCCCCCCCCCATGTTCAAGCAGAAGACGGCATACGCGATACATGGTGTCGTCTCGTGGGCTCGGAGATGTGTATAAGAGACAGCCCGCAGCGTGTCCAACCTGGGCTCGACCTTCGGGACTGCGATCGCAGGCACGATCCTCGTCTCCGGCCTGACCACGGGTGCGTACGCGCTCGCAATGGCCTCCCTTGCCGTCGCGGCTGTGTTCGGGCTTGTGGCCGCTCTGTTCCTGCCTTCCAATCCCGCGCCGCAGACGCTTCCCGAAGAGTCTTCCGCGTGACGAGCGCCGCAGAGGCCGCACCGTCAGCACGAGCGAGCGGAGCGACGCTCGTACTGCTCACGCTCGCGGCCGGGCAGTTCCTGATGACCCTGGACACCTCGGTCATGAACGTCTCGATCGCGACTGTCGCGAAGGACGTCGGGACGACGGTGACCGGGATCCAGGGGGCGATTACGGCCTACACGCTCGTGATGGCGAGCTTGATGATCACCGGCGCGAAGATCGGAGCAATCATCGGCCGGAAGCGAGCGTTCGCGATCGGCTGTGTGATCTACGGCTGCGGGTCGTTTACGACGTCGATCGCGCCGAGCCTTCCCGTCCTCCTGTTCGGCTGGTCGTTTCTGGAGGGAGTCGGCGCGGCGCTGATCCTCCCCGCGATCGTCGCGCTGGTGGCCGGGAACTTCCCGAAGGAACGCCGGCCCGCCGCCTACGGTCTCGTGGCGGCCGCGGGAGCGATCGCCGTCGCTGTCGGTCCCCTCATCGGCGGCTTCTGTACGACGTACTTCTCCTGGCGCTGGGTTTTCGCCGGCGAGGTGGTGATCGTCGCGGCGATCCTCGTCCTCACCCGGCGGATCGCCGATGCTCCCTCCGAGGAGCGGCCGAGTCTCGATTTCGTCGGCACGGTGCTGTCTGCTCTCGGCCTCGGCCTGCTCGTCTTCGGCGTACTCCGCTCCAGCGAGTGGGGCTGGATTCAGCCGAAGGCTGATGGGCCGTCGTGGGCGGGGCTCTCACCGACGGTATGGCTGATCCTGGCCGGCATCTTCGTGATCTGGGTCTTTTCCCGCTGGGAGGTTCGCCGCGCCTCACGGGGCGAGGAACCACTCGTCCGGCCGGGGCTGCTTCGCAACCGGCAGCTCAGCGGCGGCCTGCTCATGTTCTTCTTCCAGTACCTCGCGCAGGCGGGCCTCTTCTTCGTCGTGCCGCTCTACTTGTCCGTCTGCCTCGGCCTCACGGCCCTCGAGACCGGCGCCCGGCTGCTGCCGCTCTCGGTGACGCTGCTCGCGGCGGCAATCGGCATACCGCGCTTCTTCCCGGACATCTCACCTCGGCTCGTCGTGCGCGTCGGGCTCTTCTCGCTGGTCGCCGGAACGCTCGTGCTGCTCGGAGCCCTCGACGCGGACGCCGGACCGGAAATCGTCTTCGTGCCGATGCTGCTGATCGGCCTCGGGATCGGCGCGCTGGCATCGCAGCTCGGCGCCGTCACCGTGTCCGCGGTGCCCGACGACCAAAGCCCGGAGGTGGGCGGCGTCCAGAACACCATGACGAACCTCGGCGCGTCGATGGGGACGGCGCTCGCCGGCTCGATCATGATCGCGGCAGTCGCGTCCTCATTTGTCGCCAACATCCAGCACAGTCCGGCGATCCCTCAGGAGGCGAAGTCGCAGGCGCAGGTCGAGCTAGCCGGGGGCGTGCCGTTCGTGTCGGATGCGGATTTGGAGGCGGCACTCGACGAGTCCGGCGCCAGCTCGCAGACGAGCGAAGCTGCGCTCGAGGCCTACCGCGACGCCCGTATCGACGGGCTTCGCTCCGCACTTGCGATTCTTGCCGCGCTCACTCTCGGAGCGTTGTTCTTCACTCAGCGCATTCCGGCGACCCAGCCCGGATCGGCTGCGTCGCCCACGAGCTGAAGTCCCGCGCTTTTGGCTCGGGCGGCCGGAGGCGCATCATCCGCACGGGGTGATGCGATGCCCGGTTCGTGCAACCATGATCGGCTGGCCCGATGTTTCTGGTCCTCGCCCTCCTGCTCCTGATCTTCGTGCCGTGGCCGTGGGCCCTCGCCGCGGCGCTTGCGAGCCTCGTGCTGTTCGTGCTCGAGGTCGCGTACTGGCAGCGAAGGATGCGAGGTCGGAAGGTGCAGACCGGCGTCGAGAATCTCGTCGGCGCGACCGGCGAGGTGACGACGCCCCTCGCGCCCGTCGGGCAGATTCGCGTCAAGGGCGAGCTCTGGGAAGCGCGCGCGTCGACGCGGATCGACCGCGGAGCCCAGGTACGGGTCGTCGCCGTCCACGGCCTCACCCTCGAGGTGACCCCCGCCGCCGGCGCCTCTAACGCAGTAGCCGGCAGCGTTGGATCGCTCGCTGTCGTGACCCTCACGGCGTTCCTGCTGGTCGGCTGCGGGGGCAGCGACGAGAGCGCCTCGGAGAGCTACGCGAACGACGTGTGCTCGAGCTTCAACACGTGGGCTTCCTCTATCGAGGAAACGACGAACACGTTGAAGGACCAGGGTCTCTCGATCACCGGGGACGACGTACGGAACGCGATCGACGACGCCGGCGCCGCAACCGACCTGCTCGTGACAAACCTGAAGGATGCGGGGCCTCCTGAGACCGAGGACGGCGACAAGGCGCAGAGCGAGCTCCAAACCCTGACGAATCAGCTGGAGCATCAGGTCGACGTGGTGAAAGACGCCGCCGGTTCCGGCCAGAGTGCACTGGCGCTCGTATCCACCGTCTCGTCGGCCATCTCGACGGCCGCCGGCGACGTGCAGTCGACGTTCAACGAGCTGGACAACCTGGACCCGGCCGGGGAGCTCAGCGAGGCGTTCAAGAACTCGGACGATTGCAAGTCGCTCAAAGACGAGGTCGAGAGCCTCCGCTCCGGCTCCTGACGCTCCCCGCCGCGTGAATCACCCGGTCTGGGTGACGTGATTCTCTAGCGGCCCGACTAGGTTCCAGGCGCCGACCACAGGAGGTGCGGAAATGACAAGCGGAACCGCGGTCACGGCTCCCGCGACGGCCGAGTCGAGAGGTGAGACGGCGCAAAAACCGGCCGACGTCCTCGTCGTCTTCGGGATCACAGGCGATCTAGCGAAGGTGATGACGTTTCAATCGCTCTACCGTCTCGAGGCGCGAGGGCTTCTCGACTGTCCGATCGTCGGCGTCGCCGTCGACGACTGGACCGACGACCAGTTGAGGGAACGCGCGCGCGACTCGATCGAAGGGACGGGGGAGAAGCTCGACAAGAAGGTCTTCGACCGCCTCACGGAGCGACTCTCGTATGCCAGCGGAGACTTCGCCGACGCCTCGACCTACGAACGTGTGGCCGATGCGATCCGCGGCACCTCCACACCAGTCTTCTACCTCGAGATTCCGCCCTTTCTGTTCGGCGCTGTCGTAAAGGGCCTCGCGGAGGCTGGGCTTACCGAGAATGCGCGCGTCGTGGTCGAGAAACCGTTCGGCCACGATCTTGCATCGGCGGGTGCGCTCGCCGACGAGATGCACCAGTACATCGACGAGAGCCAGCTGTACCGCATCGACCATTACCTGGGCAAGATGGGCCTCGCGGAGATCCTCCACCTGCGGTTCGCGAACTCGATGCTGGAGCCGATCTGGACCCGGAACTACATCGAGTCGGTCCAGATCACCATGGCGGAGAGCTTCGGCGTCGAGGATCGCGGCCACTTCTACGATCCCGTCGGCGCCCTGCGCGACGTCGTGGTCAACCACCTGATGCAGGTCGTGGCCGCGTCCGCAATGGAGCTGCCTTCGCGGGGTGACTCGGCTGCTGTCAAGGACGCCCAAGTGGGGCTCTTCCGGGCGGTCGGCGACGCCGACCCGGAGCACTACGTGCGCGGCCAGTACGACGGCTACCTCGACATCGACGGCGTAGCTCCGAACTCGACGACCGAGACGTACGCGGCGTTACGCCTCGAGATCGCGAACTGGAGGTGGGCGGGCGTGCCATTCTTCATCCGCACCGGCAAGCGTCTCAAGGCGACTGAGACCGAGCTCCGAATCGTCTTCAAGCATGCCCCGAAGTTGCGCTTCGGCCTCCGCCACACCCCGCCCGACCCCAATCAGCTTGTGGTCAGGCTCGACCCGACGACCGGAATCCAGCTGATCGTCGACGCACACCGCGCGGACATCGCCGGTACCTCGTCGATCGAGCTCGAGATGGAGTTCGCGGAGGAGGGTGGGGAAGGCCCCACCCCTTACGAGGTACTGCTCCACGCGGCGATGGTCGGCGACAGCACGCGCTTCACGCGCCAGGACGGTGTCGAGGAGACGTGGAGGATCATGCAGCCGCTGCTGGACTCGCCGCCGCCGGTTCATCCCTACGCGCCCGGGTCATGGGGCCCAGAGGCGGCTGACGACCTCGTCGCCGGACATGGCCGCTGGCACGGGCCGTGGGTGTCGGCATGACGACTGCCCCGAAGACCGAGGACGCGATGATCCAGAGCGCGGCGGCGCCGTCGCCGTTTCCGCCCATCGCCGAGTACGCGTTCCTCTCCAACTGCCATACCGGAGCGCTCGTCGCGCCCGACGGAGCGATCGACTGGCTCTGCGTTCCGCGGTTCGACTCGCCAAGCGTGTTCGGAAGCCTGCTCGATCGCCAGGCCGGTTTCTTCCGGCTCGCACCGTTCGGCTTCAACCATCCAACGAACCGCGTATACGTCCCCGGAACGAACGTGCTCGAGACGACGTGGAGGACGCCCAACGGCTGGGTCGTCGTCCGCGATGCGTTGACGATGGGCCCCTGGGAGCACGAGGACGAAATCACTCCGCACACCCGTCCTCCGGCGGACGACGACGCCGACCACACGCTCGTCCGGACCGTCGAGTGCCTCGA
>JBKPGE010000270.1:0-3681 GCA_046729215.1 Actinomycetota bacterium
GAGGACGGCCCCATGGAGAGAGCGACGGAGGGTGCATCCGCCACAGCACTCGTCGCACCGAGTGCAGCAGGCGAGCAGCGGACCGGGCTGACGGTCGCTCAGCTCCTCCTCGAGTACCTGAAGCTCGAGGAGGCGACCACCATCTTCGGGATTCCGGGCGGCGCTGCGGTCTGGATAATCGACGAGCTCAAGAAGCAGGACACGACGTTCGACTTCGTCGTCTGCCGCCAGGAAACCGGCGCCGCCTACATGGCGCACGGATACGCATGGGCGGGCGGCGGCCTCGGCGTCGTGTTGACGACGTCCGGACCGGCCGCTGCGAATGCCCTGACCGGCACTGTGAACGCCGATACTGCGTGCTGCCCGCTCTTGACGATCACGGGCGAGGTACCGGAGAAGGCGTTCGGGAAGGGCTACCTGCAGGAGGGCATCGACGCGGGGCTCGACATCGACACCATCTTCCGGAACGCCATCTCGTACAGCGCCGTCGTCGCGAGCGAGTACGACGCGGCCACGCTCATCGAGCAAGCCTTGCGCGTCGCGCGGTCCCAGCCGTCGCGCGCCGCACATCTCAGCATCCCGAATGACGTTGCCGGAACCTGCGTCACGGACCCGACGGGCAAGACGTACACCACGTGGTTCCCGTCCTCACCGCGCCGTTACCGGACCGTCCCGAGCGGCACCGACGACGCAGCGGTGAAGGTCGCATTCGGGGATCTCTCTACCGCGACGCGGCCGCTGATCTTCCTAGGGAACGGGGCGCGCGCCGCCCTCTCCGACCCCGATCGCCTGGCGCGGTTCACGAAGTTCGTTGCCACCTGGGCCCTGCCCGTGATGACGACGCCGGACGCCAAGGGGATCTTTCCCGAGGACCACGCGCTGTCGCTTCGCAACTACGGGATCTGCGCCTGCGCCTGGCCGGACGTCTACATGGGCACGCCCGGGAGCCCGAACCAGTTCGACGCGTTGCTGGTGCTCGGGTCGAGCCTCGGCGAGCTCGCGACGACCGTCGTCAACACAGACCAGTTCTCGAAGAACCTCATCCCGACAGAGCACTTCATCCAAGTCGATCTCGACGAGGGGATGATCGGCAGGAACTTCCCCATCACGCGTGGGATCGTCGGCGACGTCGGGGCCACCATCGAGGCCCTCCTCGGAGCCGCCGCCGGCAAGAAGCCCGATCAGGCGTCGACGAAGACGCAGCTCGAGCTGATCGCGAGCATCAAGGCGACCACGTCGCCCTTCGCGGATCCCAAAGGGCGCGATTCCCAGAACGCGCCGACACACCCGGCCGCGCTCATGCGCGTCATCAACGAGACGATGGCAAGCGGCCACATCTTCATCGATGCCGGGAACTGCGTCGGCTGGTCGCTCAACGACCTCGTCGTCAAGCCTCCGCTCGCCTACCACTCTGCGCTCGACATGGGGCCGATGGGGTTCGGCGTCTGCGCCGTCGTCGGCGCGAAGATCGCTGCACCGGACGAGACCTGCCTCGCGATTGTCGGCGACGGGGCGCTCATGATGCACGCCGCCGAGGTCTCGACCGCGGCGGCACAGGGCGTCGATGGCGCCGGGGCGATCTGGGTCGTGCTCTACGACAACGACCTGGCGATGGTCAGCCAGGGGATGGGAGAGCTGTTCCCTCCGTCGTCGAGCTGGACCAACTACTACGCCCTCGGCGCTCCGGATCTGGTCAAGGTCGCGGAGGGATTCGGGGCGGAGGCCGTCGGCATCTCGCGAACGCAGGGCCCGGAAGACTTCAGGCAGGCGCTCGAGACCGCCATCCAGAACGCGAACCAGAACAACAAGCCACAGGTAATCGTCGTCGAGATCGACACCCAGCCGATGCCCCCGTACGGCTGGCCGCAGATGCCGGCGCCCCCGTGTGCTCCAACAGCTGACGGATCGGAGGCGAAAGGATGAGCGAGCAAGTACTCGACTACGCGATCGTCGGAGGCGGGATCTCCGGTGTCTACAGCGCCTGGCGCCTGAAGGACTCGAACAGGGACCTCGAGATCGAGGTCTTCGAGATGAGCGACCGCGTGGGCGGCCGTCTCCTCACCGTGACTCCGCCGGAGATCCCGAGCGCGCGCGTCGAGCTCGGCGGGATGCGCTACATCGTCGAGGAGCACCCGTGGGTGAACTCGCTCGTGCAGTACCTCGGGCTCACGACCGAGAAGTTGCCTGCAGGCGAGCCTCAGAACTTCGCGTACGTCCGCGGGAAGCTCCTCCGCATGTTCGAGCTCACGGACGCGTCGAAGATCCCGTACGACGTGGGGCCCCTCGAGAGCTCCGTCGGCGTCCTCGGCAACCTGACGACCCAGGCGGCCGCGCTCTCGCTCGCTCCGACGATCGAGGAGCTTCTCGGGATCAAGGTCGGCAGCTGGCACGACCTCAATCTCACGTCCGACCAGTGGAAGACCATCGCGACGAACGGCACCTACGAAGGAGCGCCCCTCGCCTCGTTGCCGATGCGCTACCTGATGTTGCGATCGATGAGCAAAGAGGCGCTTCAGCTGGACGAGGACACGGGCGGCTACGACAGCATCCTCTACACCTGGAACGCCGCCGACGGCTTCCCCTGGAACCTCGGCGACTTCACGCCGACGACGACCTACGTCCGCATCCAGGAGGGCTACGACGAGGTTCCTCTGATGCTCGCGGAGCGGTTCCACAAGGCAGGCGGCACGGTCCGCCTGGGCGCGCGCCTCGAGAGCTTCGACGTGACGGACGACGGGAGCGTCCGGCTCGAGGTCGCAGAGGACGGCGGCGCGAAGACCGTGCTCGCGAAGCGACTGATCCTGGCCCTCCCGCGGCGCTCCCTCGAGATGGTCGCTCAGACAGGCGCCGTCCTCGGTCCCGAGAACCGCGAGGTGCACGAGCTGATCCGGTCGGTGACCCCGATCCCGCTCTTCAAGCTCGCCATCTGCTACCCGAGCCCGTGGTGGGAGTCGCTGCCGCCGGTCCAGCTCACGAGCGACCCGAAGGCCCCGTGGGTCGAGATCTCGAGCGGGAAGTCGGTCACCGATCTGCCCATTCGCCAGTGCTACTACTGGGCGGTCGACCCGAAGACGAACTGCGCCGTCTTGCTCATCTACGACGACGGAAGAGACCTCGATTACTGGGCCGGCCTTCGCGACTCACGGGCGACGTCGTTCCAGAACAAGGTCGAGGTGGACGAGTCCTCGGAGTGGTCGAAGCATCCGGCCCCACAGCAGATGGTCGACGAGATTCACCGGCAGCTGCTCGAGATGCACGGCATCACCGACCCCACCAGGGTCCCGGCCCCGTACGCGGCGGCGTACCGCGACTGGGGCGAGCATCCCTACGGTGGGGGCGCGAACTTCTGGCACGTCGGCGTCGGCAGCTTCGAAGTCGCGGAGAAGATCATCCAGCCGAAGCCGCCGCATCCGGTCTACATCTGCGGCGAGTCCTACTCGCACGGGCAGGGCTGGGTCGAAGGTGCGCTCGAGACCGCGGAGACGATGCTCCAGCAGCACTTAGGCCTCGAGAAGCCGCCCTGGAAGAAGGACGCCGAGACGGCAGCCGAGCCCGCCGCAGCCACGGTGACGGCATGAGCAACGCTCGCCTTCGGCTCACATTGGCGGGGGGGGCCGCGGTTTGCCCCCCCCCCCCCCCCCCCGAGAGTGACGGGGGGGGGGGGGGGGGGGGGGGGGGGGG
>JBKPGE010000271.1:0-2337 GCA_046729215.1 Actinomycetota bacterium
GCGCAGGCCCGCCGGCTGCTCTCGTCGAAGCGGTGTGCGCTCGGCCGAGTGACCCGCGCCTACTCGGCCAAGGTCAAACGCGGCAAGATCATCAAGCAGAGCCGGCGTCCCGGCGTGCGGCTGGCCCGCGGAACGCGGATCAATGTGGTCGTTAGCCGCGGCCGCCGCCACTAGCGGGCGGAAAGACTCTCCCCAGGGACCTGACGGACCTAGCCGAAAGGCGATGGGAAACGCTGACAAGCGTGGAATGCTTCGTCGGGCCGACGGATCGCCTCGTCGGCGGAAACTGCGGCCATGTCTCGTCCAACTCAAGTGCGGCTTGCTGCGCTCGCCGGCTCCCGCGTGGAACTCGCGTGAACGTCCTGATCAGCCGCGGCCGCAGACGGTAGCCGCCTTGTGGTAGAAAACCGCGGCGCCGGGGGGCTTCTTCGGCGCGTCATTCCTCCTAGGAGACGCCCCGCTGGACTTCATTGCCGACAATCCAGTTCTGATCGCCCTCGTCTGCTCGTTCGTGGCGATCGGCTTCGGCATCGGGCTGACGGTCTGGCTGCTCCGCCTGCCAGCGGGCACCGAGCGGATGCAGGCGATCGCCAAGGCCGTGCAGGAGGGAGCTTCCGCTTACCTCCGGCGGCAGTACACCACGATCGCCGGCGTCGCCATCGTCCTCTTCCTGCTGATCGGCTTTTGGAACGACCTCGGGTGGGGAACGGCCATTGGCTTCCTGATCGGCGCAGCCCTGTCCGCCGGGGCCGGCTTCATCGGGATGAACGTCGCGGTCCGGGCCAATGTCCGAACGGCCGAGGCGGCCAAGCGCGGAGTGGCTCCGGCGCTCCGAGTCGCCTTCTCTGCGGGCTCGGTCACGGGCATGCTGGTCGTCGGCCTAGGCCTGCTCGGCGTGGCCGGCTACTTCGGCATCCTCAGGAACTGGTTCGATGAGACGCCGCGCGAGGCTACGGAGCATCTGGTCGGGCTCGCGTTCGGCGGTTCTCTCATCTCGGTGTTCGCCCGTCTCGGCGGCGGGATCTACACGAAGGCTGCCGACGTCGGCGCCGACCTCGTCGGCAAGGTCGAGGCGGGCATCCCCGAGGACGATCCTCGGAACCCGGCCGTAATCGCTGACAACGTCGGCGACAACGTTGGCGACTGTGCCGGGATGGCCGCCGACCTGTTCGAGACCTACGCGGTCACTCTCGTCGCGGTCATGTTCCTCGGGGCCGTGCGGTTTCCCGACACGGAAATCGTCTACTACCCGCTCGTCATCGGCGGCGTCGCGATTCTCGCGTCGGTGGTCGGGACGTTCTTCGCACGAGTGGGACCAGGCGGCTCGATCATGGCCGCGCTCTACAAGGCCGTCGCCGTCTCGACCGTGCTCTCCGCGCTGTTGTTCATCCCCGTCACGGCCTCGTTCGACAGCGATCGCTTCCCGTTCTGGAACCTCTACGGGTGCACGCTGGTCGGCCTCGGGGTCACGTTCCTGCTCGTCGCGATCACGGAGTACTACACCGGCACCCGCTGGGCGCCCGTGAAGGGCATCTCACGCGCCTCGCTGACCGGGCATGCCACGAACATCATCGAAGGGCTGGCGATCGGGATGCAGGCGACCGCCGCGCCGGTGCTCGTGATCGCGACCGCGATCGTCACCGCGTACGAGATCGAGGGGCTCTTCGGTGTCGGTGTCGCGGTGATGGCGCAGCTCGCGATGACAGGTCTCATCGTCGCTTTGGACGCCTACGGCCCGGTCACGGACAACGCGGGCGGCATCGCCGAGATGGCCGAGCTGGACGAGTCGGTTCGGGCCGTGACCGATCCGCTCGACGCTGTCGGGAACACGACGAAGGCGGTGACCAAGGGCTACGCGATCGGCTCGGCCGGTCTGGCCGCGCTGATCCTCTTCGACGGGTTCACGACGCAGCTCGACCAGGAGGGGCTGAACGTCACCTTCATGCTCAACGACGCGTGGGTCATCGCGGGCCTGTTCATCGGAGGGCTCATGCCGTTCCTCTTCTCCTCGCTTGCGATGCAGGCCGTGGGGCGTGTGGGCGGTCAGGTCGTGCAGGAGGTCCGACGTCAGTTCCGTGAGATCCCCGGGATTCTGGAGGGAACCGGCCGGCCCGAATACGGGCGCACCGTCAACATCGTCACCGGCGCGGCGATCAAGAACATGATGATCCCGAGCCTGATTCCGGTCCTCTTTCCGATCATCGTCGGGATCATCAAGCCCGAGATGCTGGGCGGGTTGCTGATCGGCACGATCGTCACCGGCATTTTCCTCGCGATCGCGATGACCTCTGGCGGCGGCGCCTGGGACAACGCGAAGAAGCTGATCGAGGACGGCGC
>JBKPGE010000272.1:0-10863 GCA_046729215.1 Actinomycetota bacterium
CGTTCGACCCTCCGTCGTCGTCGACCAGTCAGGGTCTTCCTCGGCCTCGACGTCGACGCCCTCCGGCGGCGTCAGGCGGAAGCCGGTCAGCGGCACGTTGACGGAGATGTTCGGGACGACTACGACGAAGCTCTGGGTGGAGCCGTGTCGAGCGCTCGTCGGAGAGATCGTGCCGTGCGCGAGCGCGTGAGCGGGGAGCATTCCCGCCTGGCCGGCGAGCATGAGCGCCGCGCGGACGCGTTCATCAGCGAACGCTAACCGGCCGAAGGAGTGGCGCCGGTTTATGGTCCGCCTCGTGCAGAAGATTGTCGTCGGACTAGATGGCTCGGACGCCTCGAAGTTAGCCCTCCGCTGGGCGATCGAGGAGGCGCGGGTCCACGGGGCAAGCGTCATGGCGCTCCACGCCTGGGAGGTGCCGCCTCCCGTGCCCGAAGTTGCGGCCATGCCCACGATCGACCCGGTGGCGCTCTTTCCGGAGTTTCAGAACGCCGCCGAGAAGCTGGTGACTGACATCGTCGAGGAAGTCGCCGGGGACGACACGTCGGTCACCGTGGAACCGGTCGCCGCGGAGGCATCACCCGCGAACGCGTTGATCGATGCCGCGGGCGAGGCGGATCTCGTCGTCGTCGGGTCGCGCGGCCTCGGCGGCTTCAGGGCGCTCGTGCTGGGCTCGGTAAGTCACCAGGTCGCGCAGCATGCTCCGTGCCCCGTGGTGATCCACCGCGCGCGTGAATAGCGCGCGCTAGGGAAGCGGCTGCCAGTCCAGGTAGGCGTAGTCGAGCCCGCCGGTCGTGAGCCGCTTCAGCTGCGACCCGACGGCGTTCATGACGTTGACGTCCACCTTCCTGGCGTGATGTCTGACGTAGACGATGCGGCGGCCGTCCGGCGACCACGCCGGCCAGGAATATTGGCCCGAGTCCTTCGTGAGCCGGCGAAGCCCCGTGCCGTCGGCGCCGATCGTGTAGATGTCAGACCTGCCCCGGTACCGCCGCACGAAGGCAATCTGGTTGCCGTTGGGCGACCATTCCGGCATCGAGTCATGGCCGGAGGAGGCGCGCCCGACCGGGGGTGCCGTCAGCCGGCGCTCGTTCGTTCCATCCTGGTCCATCACCCAGATCTCGTCGGTGCCCGACGGTCCTCCCTTCGGATTGGAGCGGACGAAGGCGATCGTCTCGCTGTTGGGCGACCAGGCGGGGAGGCTTGCGTTGTCCGCCAGCTTGCGGAGACCACTGCGGTCGACGTTCAGCACCCAGAGTGCGAACTTGCTCGTCTGGCGATTGCTCTCGAAGGCGATCCGCTTCCCGTCCGGCGACCAGGCGAGCTGATCGTCGACCCACCGGTCGTTTGTCACGCGGCGGAAGTCTGTGCCGTTCGGGCGCATGATGTAGATCTCGTACGCCTCCTCGCTGCTCGGCCGCGAGCGATTGCTGATGTACGCGAGCCACTTTCCGTCCGGCGACCACTTGGGGTATCGCTCGAACGCGCGCCGGCTGGTGATGCGCCGCTTTCTCGTTCCATCTGACCGCATGAGGTGGAGGTCGTAGTCCCCGTTTCGAAGCTGCAGGCTCGAGAAGACGATCTCGCCGTTCCGGACAACCTTGGCGCTCGAAACGGCGCCCACGGCTGCTGCTGCGAAGACGAAGGAAGCGACCAGACTCGCGAGTAGGAACCTCCGCAGCATGCAGCCCACGCTAGCGCTGCATTGCTAGGAAACGATGGGCGACGGGTAAATGCTTAGGGCAGGAGCTTGATCGCGCTCGAGCCGCCGAGCCGCAGCGGCTCCTGAATCGCGACGTGGAGAAACTCGAACTGCTCGAGTTGGCGCGCTCGCCGCAGCGGGCCGACGTCGATCGGCCGCAACCCTCCACTTTCGACGAGCGAGGCGACCTTCTGCTTGGCGGAATCATCGTCTCCGGCGATGAACACGTCGACAATCTGTCCCGCCACCTCGCCTTTCACGAGCACCCTGGCAAAGACGGTGTTGAACGCCTTCACGACCGGCGTCCCGGACGGCACGAGCTTGGCCGTCTCTTCGGCCGACGAGGTATCGGACGGAATCGCGAGACCGTCCATGGTCTCGAAATCGATCGGGTTCGCGATGTCGATCACGACTTTGCCGGCGAGCTGGTCGCCGTTCTCCTCGATGGCCATGGGGATGCTCGGGTAGTACAGGGCGAGCACGACGATCTCACCGCCGATCGAGCTCTTGTCGACGGCTTTGGCCGAGTCGCCCAGTTCGTTGGCGAGCGCCTCTGCCTCCGTCGGGTCGTTGTCGATGATCTCGACCTCGTGCCCGCCGGCGACGGCTCGCGTCCCGATGGCCCGCCCCATGTTCCCTGCGCCGATGATCGTGACTTTCATTAGGTTCTCCCTTCGTCGAAGCTTTCGGCGAGCGCTCGAACGGCCGCGGCGAGCTCGTCGCAGACGGCTCCAGCTACGTACACCGTCCACGGATGCGGATCCGCGCCGCCGGTGTACACGACAACACGCTTTCCCAACCCGTGCGCATACCACGCCTCCATGGCAGTTCCCTCGTCCGGGACGCTGAAGTCGGCGAGGACCGCGTCGCAGGAGCGGATGTCCTCGAGGTCGCCTTCGACGATCTCGGCCTCGTGGCCTTTGGTTCGTCCGCGGAAGTCCCGGCGGAACGGATCGACCGGCTCCCAGCCGGCCTCGCGAACCAGAGCCTCGGCCTGCCGGCGGTAGTCGTCGGCCTGCGGCGGCCCGGCGAGGTACACGCGCACCCCGCCTAGAGTACGGGGATGGAGACCGAGCACCGCTCGACCGAGTTCGTCGCTCTCGGCCATGCCGGCTCCGAGCACTACGCGGGGCTCGAGACCTTTCCCAATCCAGGCGTCTCACGGGTCGAGATGACGAGCGACGAGCTCACCGCGCTCTGCCCGGTCACCGCGCAGCCCGACCTCTACACCGCCGCGATCGAGTACCGACCTGGAGAGCTCTGTCTGGAATCGAAGTCGCTGAAGCTCTACCTGAGCCGCTACAGGGACGAGGGACACTTCTGCGAAGCGCTCGCCGTCAAGATCCGAGACGACGTGGCGGAGGCGCTCGAGCTGCCGGCGGACCGCGTCTTCGTGAAGCTGACCCAGAAGGCTCGCGGCGGCATCACGATCACCGCGTCGTCCTGAGCTCGGTGGGCCGCCCGCGAGGGGCGGCCCACCAGCATCGTTCAGTGCGCGCCCGAGAGACCGCCGGTGATCGCGCCGATCAGGTCGCCGTCGGCCGTGTCGCCGCTCAGCTCCCAGAACATGATTCCGCCAAGCCCGTGCCGGCGCACGTACTGCGACTTGAGCTCCATGACGGCCGGGTCGTCGTACGTCCAGAAGGTCGTTCCGTCGTACAGCCAGGCGGCGTCGGCCCGGTGGTCCCAGTAGCGCGTGAAGCCGGGCAGCTCCGACACGACCTTGTAGTCGTTGACGCCGGCCTCCCACACACCGGGAGCCGGGCCGGTCGAGGATTGGTACAGGCCGTTCGAGGCCGAGCCCACTCCGGTCCAACCGCGCGAGTAGAACGGCACGCCGACCACGAGGTCTCGCGCTAGAGCGCCGCGCTTCAGGTAGGCCTTCACGGTCTTGTCGACCGAGTAGCGCGGGCTCGCCGGGTCCTTGCTCGAGGTGAAGAGGTTCGACTGGTGGTTTGTCGTCGGTTCCCACGTGCCGTGAAGGTCGTAGCCCTGAACGGTCCCGAAGTCGAGGGAGTCGAAGATCTCATTGACCTCGAAGCCGGCATCGATCTTCCCGGAGTCCGCGGGGAGGAACGCCGAGAGCACGTAGTGCTTGTCCGTCGTCTTCCCGTAGTCGTCCAGCTGCTTCCGGAACTCCCGTGCGAGCTTCGTGAAGTTCTGTTTGTCCTCCGGGCGGATGATGTTGCCGGTGTTCCCCTCGGAGCCCGGCCACTCCCAGTCGAGGTCGATGCCGTCGAAGACTCCGGCGGCTGCCCCGGGGCCGCCCATCCCGCCCCAGCCCGGGTCGGGGATGTTGCCCTTGATGAACAGGTCGATACAGGAGGAGACGAAGCGCTCCCTCGAGGCCTGCGTCAGGGCTGCGTCCGAGAAGTCCTTCGAGAAGGTCCAGCCGCCGAGGGAGATCGACACCTTGAGGCTCGGATGGAGTGCCTTCAGCGCCCGGAGTTGCTGGAAGTTTCCGAGGATCGGCCGGGGCCAGTTCACCGCCTGCCCGTCGACGGACTCCTCGGCCGAAACAGGCCGCTGGTAGTCGGCCCACTCGTCGGCGAGCTTGCAGACTACGCCGGGGTCAGTCGGGCTTGCGGGCTCGACTTTCGCGAAGGCGTAGTTGATCACCGTCAGCTTGTCCGCCGAGCCACTCGTCTCGACGTTCTTGACGAAGTAGCTACGGCCGTAGATGCCCCATTCGATGAAGTACCCGACCACTTCCGCCTTCGAGTGGTGCCTTCGGCCGCGATCGGCGGCCGCCAGGGGGACGGTCGAGGTCGCGGCGACTGCAGCGATCAGCGCCAGGACGAGCCCGACGCGTCTGAATCTCTTCATCGTCTTCCTCCTCCGAGTGACGGCAAGTAGTGGTCAAGACCACTACCGGTAAGGCGAGCTTTTCACGCCGCCAGAGCGGTGTCAAGTGGTACTAGTGGGCAATACCACTGCGCCGCCACCCACAGGGACACGTCCCCGTGCCAGGCACGGGGACATTGGCTCCAAGAGACGGTCAGGCGGCCCGGAGCGCTTCGATCTCGCGGTTGACGGCCAGCTGCTGGAGCGCCTGCGCCTCTAGCTGCCGGACGCGCTCTCGCGTCAGGCCGAGGTGCCGGCCGATCTCCTCGAGCGACTTCGGGTCGGCGTCGCCGTTGAGCCCGTAACGGAGCTTGACGACCTCCTGCTCGCGCTCCGGAAGAGAGTTGACGGCGCGCCGGAGCGTGTCCTCCTCGAGGCTGACGTGGAGCGTCTCCTCCGGCCCTACCTCGTGGCCGGCGATCAGGTCGCCGTAGGATGCGCCCCCCTCCTCGCCGATGGGCCGGTCGAGGCTCGTGACCGCACGGGCGGCCTCTCGCACCTCACGCACCTGCTTCAGCGGCAGCTTCGCCGCCTTCGCGACCTCTTGCTCGGTCGGCGGCCGGGCGAGCTTGGCCATGAGCTCTCGCTCCGCCCGCGCGATCTTGCGCTCGCGGTCGACGATGTGAACCGGGATGCGAATGTCCCGCGCCTTGTTGGCGACGCCGCGCTGAACGGCCTGCCGGATCCACCAGGTCGCATACGTCGAGAACTTGAACCCCTTCCGCCAGTCGAACTTCTCGACGGCGCGGATCAGCCCGATGATCCCCTCCTGGATCAGGTCCAGCAGCGTGAGCCCGTGGCCCTGGTAGCGCTTCGCGATCGACACGACGAGGCGGAGGTTCGAGTTGACCATCAGATCCTTCGCCTCCTTGTCGCCGCGCTCGATGCGCTTGGCGAGCTCGACCTCCTCCTCGGCGGTCAGCAACCTGTACTTCCCCATCTCGTTGAGGAAGAGCTGGAGCGCGTCCGTTGTGGCCTCCGCCAGGTCGCCGTTCACGTACGTGGAGTCGGGCTGCTGCCGGCCGGAGTCGTCGGTGAGGTCGATCTCCCGCTGCTGGATCTCCTCGTACAGGCCTTCGGCCTCGTCGTCGTCCAGCTCTGCCTCGTTGATCACCTGAGCCACCTCGGATAGCTCCAGGCAACCGTCGCGTTCCCCCAGCGCGAGCAAGGTGTTGACCCGTTCGTCATTCATCTCTCTCATATTGTCGCCAATGGCGACCGGAGCGAAACAGGAAGCGCGCGAAGTCGCAGAAAGTCCTGCGGCGCGCGGACTTGCGCGCTGGGGCCTGGTCGCGAAGGGCAGCCTCTACGTACTCATCGGCGCGATCGCCTTCCAGGTTTCCGTACTGGATCAGGGGCGACTCAAAGACCGCAGTGGAGCGCTCGCTGCGCTTGCCGACGACTGGTACGGAAAGCTGCTCGTCGCCGGCCTCGCGGTGGGTCTGGCCGGGTACGCGTTCTGGCGCTTCGCCGAGGCGATCCTCGGGCATCCCCTCGAAGGGGGCGAGCGAGAGAGCATTCCCCGGCGACTGGGACTCGCTGCGCGGGGTGCGTGGTATCTGGGGCTGTGCGGGCTGGCGATCGCCGTCCTCGCCGGAGCGCACGAATCGGGCGGATCGCATGAGGAGGACCGCTTGACCGCCCGCGTCATGAGGTGGCCGGCAGGGCGCTGGATCGTCGCGGCGGTGGGGCTCGGGATCCTCGCCGCAGGCGTCTTCAACCTCTGGCGCGGAGTCACCGGAAGGTTCCGGAAGAACCTGAAGCTCAGGAAGATGGGCAAGCTCGAGGATCGGGCGTTCACGATCATCGGTGGCATCGGACACGCGGCCCGCGGCGTCGTCTTCGGCCTCATCGGCTTCTTCCTGGTACGGGCGGCATACCAGTACGACCCGAACGAAGCGGTCGGGCTCGACGGAGCATTGGCGAAGGTGCTCCAGGAGGATTACGGGGACACGCTCCTCGCCCTCGTCGCCGCCGGCCTGGTCGCCTACGGGCTCTACTGCTACGTCGAGGCCGGATATCGCGAAGTCTGATCGCGCTTTCGGAGCCGGACGCCGAGGTGCAGCAGCAGCACGCAGACCGTCACCCAGGCGAGCCCAAGGCTGAACCCGGCGATTACGTCGGTCAGGAAATGGACTCCGAGGTATAGGCGGCTGATGCCGATCAAGAGGATCAGAATCCCCGCGGCGACAAGTACGGCGAGGCGGGCGCGGACATTCGCAAGGTTGCGGGCCGCAATGAACGCGATCGTCCCGTAGACCGCCAGCGAGACGGACGCGTGGCCGCTCGGGAACGAGTAGCTGGTCTCGGACGCAAGCGGGTCGGAGAAAAACGGTCGCTCGCGATGGAA
The DNA here is from genome assembly GCA_046729215.1 of Actinomycetota bacterium. Taxonomy (GTDB): domain Bacteria; phylum Actinomycetota; class Thermoleophilia; order Gaiellales; family Gaiellaceae; genus JACDAN01. Next base: position 6,894 of record JBKPGE010000272.1, read on the forward strand.
GCCGAGCTTCAGTCCCAGGGTCAAGATCTCTGCGCCGACGACGGCGAGGATTAGGAGCAGCAGCTCCGTCCTGCGGCGCTTCCACGCCAGCACGGCTGCGGCGGCGGCCGTGACGGCGACCAGAACGGGCACGTTTCCGAGCCAGGTCACGCGCTCGAAGAAGCTCGTCCAGCCAGGGCTCGCATGGTCGTGAAGCCAGTTCGCGAGCCGGGTGTCGACGTGCGTGTCGCCCTCGACGACGTCTTCGGCGACGGCTCCGAAGACCCACGCGCTCCCGGTGAGAATGAGGAGGCCGGCGAGCAGCTCGAGCCCGGCGGCGTTTACGTAGCGAGACACCTTCGACGTCCGCAGGGCGCTTATCTTTCGCGCATGCGCCATTTCGCGTTCTCAGCGATCGGGCGCGATCGACCCGGCATCGTCGCGGCGGTCACGAGGACGCTGCTCCAGCACAGAGTCAACGTCGAGGACTCGCAGATGTCGATCCTGCGCGGACACTTCTCCATGATGTTGCTCCTCGCGGCGCCGGACGTTCTCGAGGCGGATCGGCTGCGCGCTGATCTCGAGCGGACCGCCGCGGAGCTGGAGCTCGAGGCCCTCACGCTCAACGAGGTCGCCTTCGATGAAGCCACGCACCCCGACGCATCGCACCTGATCACCGTCTACGGGGCCGATCATCCCGGCATCCTTTACGCCGTCTCCTCGACACTCGCTGCGCTCGGCGTCAACATTGTCGATCTGACGACGCGGCTCGCGGGGGAGGGCGATGACTCCATCTACGTCGCGTCGCTCGAGGTGCTCCTACCCGATGAAGCGACCTCGGACACGCTCGAGGCCCGTCTCCGCGAGACGGCGCAGCAGGAGCGTGTCGAAGTCTCCGTGCGACCGATCCAGCGCGACTCACTCTGAGCTGAGTGGCCGTCCGGGAGATCCTCCGCTTCCCAGACGCCCGGCTGAAGCAGGTCGCAGCGCCGCTCGTCCCCGACGACGCCGCCCTGGCCGAGCGTCTCGCCGTCGATCTCGTGGACACGATGCGCGCCCATCCGGGCTGCGTCGGGCTCGCGGCCACGCAGATTGGCGTGCTCGTGCGCATGGTCGTGGTCGACGTCACCGAGCACCCGAGGGGCGACACGTCGAACGGCACGCTCGTGCTGGCCAACCCGGAGATCGTCGCCGCCGAGGGGTCGGAGGTCGGCCGTGAGGGCTGTCTGAGCATCCCCGACCTGACCGCGAACGTCCGCCGCGCGACCTCAGTGACCGTCGTCGCTGTCTCTCCGGATGGAATGGACGTTCGCGTCGGGTCGACCGGCTTCGAGGCGCGCTGCCTCCAGCATGAGCTCGACCATCTCGACGGCGTCCTCTTCCTCGATCGCGTGGAGTCGCTACGCGACGACGTCTTCCGCAGACAGCGCTATCGGTGAGGCCAGGGGACGTTGTTACGCTGATTCCGTGACCCGTTCAGTCATCGTCTCCGCCGTCCGAACGCCGTTCGGGAAGCTCGGCGGAGCGCTCAAGGACTACGAGGCGACCGAGCTCGGCTCGCTCGTCATCCGCAACGCGCTCGACCGCGCCGGGCTCAAGAACGACGAGGTCGAGTACGTGATCATGGGCCAGGTGCTGCAGGGCGGCGCCGGCCAGGCGCCGGCTCGGCAAGCGTCGATCGGCGCCGGGCTTCCGATCGAGGTTCCGTCCGACACGATCAACAAGGTCTGCGCGTCCTCTATCCGGGCCGTTGAGGTGGCGGATCAGATGATCCGCGCCGGCGACCATGAGGTGGTCGTTGCGGGTGGGATGGAGTCGATGTCGAACGCGCCGTACATTCTCAAGAAGGCGCGCTTCGGCTACCGGCTCGGCGACGGGACGCTCATCGACCTGATGACGCACGACGGGTTGACCTCCACCTTCGACAAGCGCCACATGGTCGAGCAGGCCTCGTTCGTCGCGCGGGAGCTGGGTATCGCGCGAGAGGACCAGGACAAGTGGGCTCTGCGTTCCCATCAACGTGCGGTCGATGCGATCGACGAGGGCCGCTTCCGCGACGAGATCGTCCCAGTAGGCGAAGTCGACACCGATGAAGGCCCACGCCGCGACACATCGTTGGAGGCCCTCGCGAAGCTGAAGCCGGTCTTCGATCCCGAGGGGACGACGACCGCCGGCAACGCGCCCGGCGTCAACGACGGAGCCGGTGCGCTGGTCGTCGTCAGCGAGGAGTTCGCGCAGAAGCGCGGGCTCGAGCCGCTCGCGACGATCGTGTCCCAGGGCTACGTTGCGGACGACTTCGCGTATCTCGCCCGCACTCCCGCAAAGGCGGGTCAGCAGGCGCTGGAGAAAGCCGGCAAGGCGATCGACGACGTCGAGCGGGTCGAGCTGAACGAAGCGTTCTCCTCGGTCGTCCTCAACTCGACGAAGATGCTCGGCGCAGATCCTGAGAAGGTGAACGTGAACGGCGGCGCAGTCGCCCTCGGCCATCCGATCGGGGCATCGGGCGCTCGGATTCTCTCTACGATGATCTACGAGCTGCGCCGAAACGGCGGCGGGCTCGGACTGGCGGCGATCTGCTCAGGCGGCGGCCAGGGCGACGCGCTGCTGCTCGAGGTCTAAGCCTCCACGAACTCGAGGACGAGCCGCGCCAGCTCTTCGGGCGCACGCCACTGCACCATATGGTCGGCGTCCTCGATGACGGCGCTGCGCGCGCTCGGAATCTCCCGCGCGAGAATCTCCCCGAGCTCGTTGATCGCAGGGACGTCGCGGCCGCCGGTGACGACGAGCGTCTGCACGCCGATCTCACCCAGGCGGCCTGCGGAGTCTTCTTCACGGGCCGGATCGTCGGCATTCGAGGCTTCGACGTTGTCCACGAACATCGCCCGGAGCTCGTCGTCGACGCCGAGCGGCGCCCAGATCTCCATGTCGATCGTGGCAAGCTCGTTCAGGTCCCCGCGCGTCTCGGCGTCATCCCAGCGAGCCTCTTGCTCGGGCGTCAGCTCGATGTGCAGAGGATTGCCGGCGAGCCCGGATGCGACCAGGACGAGCGTCGAGACGCGCTCGGGTCGCTCGAGCGCCGCCTGAATCGCGATCCGGCCGCCCCGAGAGATACCGACGAGCGCCGCTTGCTCTACCCCAGCCGCGTCCATTACGGAAACGAGGTCGTCCACGAGCGAGTACGGCCCCGTCCACATCGGCGAGCGCCCGTAGCCGCGCTGGTCGTAGCGGATCGTCCGCAGCCGTCCCTCGACGTGGGGCAGGAACGGATCCCAGATCCGTGAGTCGACAACGCCCTCGTGGAGCAGCACGACCGGCGGCCCGGAGCCAGAGTCCTCGTACCAGAGGTCGGTCATCGCGGAGGACGTTAGCCTCTCCGGCCGTGAGGTTCGAGCACGTCCTCGTCGTCGGCGCCGGCCAGATGGGCGGCGGGATCGCCCAGGTTGCGGCCGCCGCCGGGTGCCGGGTCTCCCTGCACGACGCTGTCCCCGGCGCGACCGACCATGCTCTCCAGGCGATGCGGCGGAGTCTCGAGAAGCTGGCCGAGAAGGGCGGGGCCGATCCGGACGAGGTTCTGACACGGGTCGACCCCGTCGACGACCTCGTGGCCGCAGACCTGATGGTCGAAGCCGTCGTCGAAGACGCCGAGGTCAAGGCGCGGGTCTTCTCGCATGCGGACGGGATCCTTCCGGGTGACGCGGTACTCGCCTCCAACACATCCTCGATCCCCATCACCTCGCTGGCAGCGGAGACGATCCGGCCCGACCGGGTGATCGGCATGCACTTCTTCAATCCAGTGCCGGTCCTGAGGCTCGTCGAGGTCGTCCGCGGGCGGGACACGTCCGACGAGACCGTGGAGGCGATCGTCGCCTTCGCCGAAGAGCTCGGGAAGACGCCGGCGCTCGCGAACGACTTCCCCGGCTTTGTGTCCAACCGCATCCTGATGCCGTTCATCAACGAGGCGGTATGGGCGCTTCACGACGGGGTGGCGGAG
>JBKPGE010000273.1:0-3910 GCA_046729215.1 Actinomycetota bacterium
CGACGTCGAGTCGCTCGACCGCTACTCGCTGTCGCCGGAGGTCTTCGGGCGGAGTGGTGCCGTCGCCGTGGCGGCGCTCGTGTCGATCCCCCTGGCCGCGCTCGCGGTCCGGCGGCGCTGGGCCGCCTACGTCATCGGCGCGTCGCTTCCCATCCTCGTTCTGATGCTGAGCGACCTGCTCTTCCCGCACTTCGCCGACCTCGTCTCGATCTCGCAGGCCCGCCGCGCCGCCGGCTTCCTCCCGTTGGCGTTTGCCTTCGCCGGGGGCTGCGTCGTCCTGACCGGCCTACTGCGCGGGGCCGCCCTACCTATCGCGCTCGCGGCCGGCCTCTGGCTGCAGCTGACCTGGCCCGGCGACTTCGATCACCTGGAGGACGGCGGTCCGGCACTTGCGACGTGGATTGCCCTCGTCGGCTGCGCGCTTGCGGTTCCGGCAGGAATCGTGCTTTCGCGCCGGTTTCGGCCGATCGAGGACCGCGGCCCGTTCGCCGCCGCCGCGGCGGCACTTTTCATCCTCCCGGTCGCCGTCCATGGGCTGCGCGAGTGGCGCTCGCCCGAAGGGCCGAGGCTGCCGCTGACACCAGGGCTCGTGGAAGCGCTGCGGGACAAGGTTCCCGAGCGCGCGATCGTCTTCTCCGACCTCGAGACGAGCTACCGCGTTGCGGCCATGGCGCCGGTCTACGTCGCCGCGGGGCCGCCGGCCCATGTCGCCGACACGAAGGAGAACCGGCCCTACGAGCGGCGGCGTGACGTGCTCCAGTTCTTCCGCACCGGCCGCCTCGACATCCCTCGCAGATACAAGGCGGGGTGGCTGGTGATCGACCGGAAGCGCTCGCTGCTGCGGCCGGCTCTCCGCATCGCCTACAGCGACGACCGCTACCTCCTGTACCAGCTATAGGTGTGAGCGTGAAGGTGCTGCTCGTGACGCTGTATTTCCCGCCCGCAGGCGGCGGCGGCGTCCAGCGGCCGCTCAAGTTCGCCACGCACCTTCCCGCCCTCGGAATCGAGACCCACGTGCTGGCGCCGGACGACCCGAAGTGGGTCCACCGAGACGAGGAGCTCGTCCCGCCGACACAGGCCTGGGTCCATCGCGTCCGCTACGTCGGGCCGAAGGGACGCCTGCCGGCCGAGGAGCTGCACGGGCTGACGGGGATCGAACGGGCCGGGCGCAAGGCGGCGCTGACCTTCCGCCGGATGCTGGTGCCGGACGAGAACGTGAGCTGGAACCTGACCGCAGCGCCGGCCGCGATCCGCATCGCCAGGCGGGAGGGAATCGACGTGGTCGTGACCACGTCGCCGCCGACGTCCGTCCATCTCGTCGGCGCCGCGGTCAAGCGGGCGACCGGCGCGCGCTGGATCGCCGACCTGCGCGATTCGCTCGTCTCCAACCCGCACCGGCGGGTTGAGTCGCGCCTCGTGCGAGCCAAGGAGGCGACGGGCGAGAGCGTCGCCCGGCTCGTCGCCCGCTACGCGGATGCTGTCACTGCCGTCACCGATCCGATCGCCCAGGAGCTCCGTGAGCTCGGCGCCGAGCGTGTGAAGACGATCGCCAACGGCTGCGACTTCGAAGATTTCGCGGGCATGGCCTACGAGCGCGGTTCACGCTTCCGCCTCACCCACACAGGCAGCTTCTTCGGACGGCGGAGCCCGCGGCCAATCCTCGAGGCCCTCTCCAGTGCGGATGCCGACATCGTCGCTCGGTTCGTCGGGGATTTCCGTGCCGCCGACCGTGAGTGGGCTGAAGGGCTCGATCTCGGTGACCGGCTCGAGCTGCACCCGTATCTGCCGCGCCGGCGGGTGCTCGAGCTCCAGCGCGACTCGGAGGCGCTTCTGCTTCTGATCCCGGAGTCGGGTGGGCGGGGACGGGCGGTGCTGTCCGCGAAAGTCTTCGAGTACCTGGCCGCCGAGCGGCCGATCCTCGCTGCCGTGCCACCCGACGGCGCCGCCGCGGATCTGATCCGGGAGACCGACGCGGGCGTCGTCGTCGCGCCGGACGACGTCGACGAGCTGCGCAAGGCCCTCGTCCGGCTCGAAGGCGACTGGCGGGCGGGGAGGCTCGACGGGACGCCGCTCCGTGCGGAGGTGCGAGAGCGTCTGTCCAGGCGCGCCCGCGCGGAGGAGCTCGCCGCGCTGATCAGGAGCCTGGCGTGAACGGGAAGCTGACGGCGTTCCTCTTCCTCGCGACGCTGTTCACCGTCAGCTTCGAGAAGATCCAATGGCAGCTCGCGGGAACCATCGGCCTGGCGGGGATCCTGGCGGTCTTCTTCCTCATCTCGTTCGGGGCCGATCGGCTCTCAGGGCCGGAGCGAGGCTTCCCGCGGACCGTCGCAGTGGCGCTGCTCTTCGCCCTCGCCTTTCTCGCCGTCTACCTCGCCGGCTTCTACAACATCGAGACCGAGCAGGCCGCGGCCCAGTTCGCGAAGGGCCTTGCGCGGTTCGCGATCACGTTCGCGTTCGCGGCGGCCGGGATCGCCTATCTAGCGCGCAAGCCGCTCAGGTTCTACTGGTTTGCGGTCGGCGCGCTCTGCCTGGGAATCGCGCTGAACGCGACCTACGGCGTCGCCCAGCTTGCCTTCGCCGAGACCGGGCGGAACCTCGACCAGAGCTTGCTCGGGCCGCTGCTCGGGAACGCGCGTCCGATCAACTTCTACGGCGCTGTCCAGGGCGCTGACGTCTACCGGCCGAATGCGCTCACGAACGACCCGAACCATCTCGGGATCGTCCTGCTCGTGCCACTTCTGCTGCTCACGCCGCTCTACATGCGGCTCGAGCGCGGACACCGGCTCAAGCTTCCGCTGGCGCTGCTCTTGCCGTTCCTGCTCCTCGTGGAGCTGGCGACGCTCTCGCGCAGCGGTCTGCTCGGGCTTGGCGTAGGGACGCTCGTGCTCCTGATTCCCTACCGGCGACACTTCTTCTCCAGCGCGGTGCTCGCGCCGCTCGCCGGGCTCGCGCTCGTGCTCGCCTTTGTGGTCTCCCGCCGAGTGGACTTCTTCGAGACGGTCATCCGCTCACGGCTCGAGACCGACACCGGCTCGACGGCGACGCACTTCGACGTCTACCGGCTGATCGGGCCGGCTTTGGAGGGCCACTGGCTCTTCGGGCTCGGCCTGAACACGTTCTCCGTCTACTACGAGGCGGTCACGGGGCTCACCAACTGGGGGCCGCACTCGTTCTACGCGGCGCTGCTGATCGAGACCGGGATCGCCGGTGCCGTCGTGTTCGCGGCGTTCATCTTTTGGGTCTTCCGGCGGCTGCGCGCAGGGCACCGGCTGGGGCGGGCCCTTGCCGCGATGCGCGATCCGCTTGCGGCCCGCGTCCGGCCGCTGGCGTGGGGCTTGACCGCAGCAATCGTCGGCGTGATGGTCGCGAACACCTTCTACCTGACGATGCAGCAGTCGTACTTCTACGCGCTGACGATGCTGGCTCTGGCGCTACCGGTCGTCTTCGGGCGGCGACTCGTGCCCGATTGAAAGTCGTCGTCCTGACGACGTCGTTCCCGCGCCACGGCAGTGACACGGCGGGCCGGTTCGTGGCGGATGCCGTCGAGCGCGTGCGCGCCGCGGGGGTGGACGTGGAGGTCGTCTCGCCGGCCGACTTCCGGCACTTTGGGATCGCGTACGGCGCCGGCGTGATGGGAAACCTGCGCCGGGAGCGCTGGCGCTGGACGCTGGTGCCGGCCTTCCTTGCGAGCTTCGCGCGGGCAGCGCGCCGCGCGGCGCGGGACGCCGATCTCGTTCACGCCCACTGGTTGCCCTCCGGCGTCGTCGCGATGGCGACGGGCAGGCCGTTCGTCGTGCAGCTCTGGGGCTCGGACGTCGAGCTCGCGCGCCGCGCCCCGCGGCTTGCGCGAGCTGTCTTGGCGCGAGCCCGCGCGGTGATCTGTCCGTCGAACGCGTTGGCGGACGAAGCG
>JBKPGE010000274.1:0-24603 GCA_046729215.1 Actinomycetota bacterium
CCGCGCGGCGCTTCGTTGGGCGGATCAGGCCTCACCCGAGCTGATGCTCGAGCTCGCCGGTCTCCTGAAGCTGTTCTGGCGCGTTCGGGGTCACCTCGACGAGGGGCGCCGCTGGCTGGAGGGCGCCCTCGCCCACGAGGGGTTCGAGGCGACACGCGGCCGCGCGAGAGCGCTGGAGGCTTCCGGTGCGCTGGCGCAACGGCGTGGCGACTATGCGGCGGCCAGGCAGTCGTGGCAGGAAGGGCTCGAGATCTGGCAAGAGCTCGGCGACGACGCGGGCGTCGGCCGGGCTCTCGGCGATGTCGCGAGCGCGTTCGACCTCGAAGGGGACCGCGAGCGGGCGATTCCCCTCTACGAGGAGAGCGCCGAGCTGCTTCGTCGACTCGGGCTCGAGTACGAGCTCGGGACCGTGGCCTCGAACCTCGGCGTCTGCTTGATGAGCCTCGGACGCCTGGACGAAGCCGCGCGGCTCTACGAGGAGGCGGTCGAGCTGTGCCGTTCCTCCGGGCGCGACGAGCAGCTCGTGATCTCGCTCTTCAACCTCGGACGAGTCTCGATGCTCCTGCGGCGCAACGGCGCAGCGTCCGAGCGGTTCCAGGAGGCGCTTCGCGCGGCCTCGGAGCTTGGCTACCGCGAGATGATCGCCTACTGCCTCAAGGGCGTCGGCGAGGTCGGGGCGGCCCGGGGCGACGCAGAGGATGCGGCCCGGCTCCTCGGCGCTTCCGATCGGCTCTTCCTGGAGTTGGGGGCCCACATGGAGGCAAGCGAGCAGGCGACGTACGAGCACACCGTCGAGCAGCTGAAGGACATGCTCGGCGAAGACGACTACGAGGTCGCATACGGGGAGGGCGGAGCCTTGGCGCTCGACGACTCGCTTGCCCTGGCTCTGGGCTCTAGCCCTGGAGCGCCCGCTCGAGGTCGGCCCAGAGCTCGTCCACGTCCTCGAGCCCGACACTGAGCCTCACGAGGTTCTCCGGTACTCGGCCGGCCTCCCAGCGGGCACGCGTCTCCAGCACCGAGTCCACACCGCCCAGGCTCGTCGCGTTCTTGATCAGCTTGGTGGAGGTCTCGACGCGCTTTGCCGCGTCGGCGCCGCCGGCGACGTCGAAGGACATGAGCCCGCCGAATCCCGGATAACGAACGCGCTCGACCGCCGGGTGCGCTCCAAGCCGGCGGGCCAGAACCTGGGCGTTCGCGGTGATGCGCTCCATGCGCACACGCAGCGTCTTCAGGCTGCGGAGCAGCAGCCAGGCCACGTCCGGCGCGGCGACGATGCCGCTTCGCGTGCGGAACTCCTTCAGGCGCTCGTAATCCTCCTCCGATTTCGCCACCACTGCTCCGAGCAGCACGTCGTGGTGGCCGCCGAGGAACTTCGTCGCGCTGTGGAGCACGAAGTCGGCGCCGCGCTCCAGAGGCCGCAGGTACACGGGCGTCGCGGCGGTCGCATCGCAGACGAGCGGGGCCGGATGTCCGGCGGCGGCCTCGAAGTCCGGCGTCGTCAACAGCGGGTTCGACGGCGCCTCGATCCAGACGAGATCCACCCCGTCCGGCGGCGCGCCGGTCTGGTCGAACTCCACGACCCTGAGTCCCCAGCGCTCCAGCACCCGCATCAGGACGCCGGTGCCGTAGTAGGCGCCGTCGGCGAGGGCGACCGTCTTCCCGGGCCCGAGCAGCGCGAGCAGCAGCGACGTCGTCGCAGCCGAGCCCGACGGATAGAGCAGCGCGTATCCGCCGTCGAGCTCTCCGAGCGCCGCTTCGGCCTCGACGCCGGCCGGGTGCCCGTACCGCTGGTAGTAGAAGTCCGCCGGCTCACCGTCCTCGTACGGCCAGATCGTCGAACGGTCGAGCGGAGCCGGGCTCACCTTTCGCGACTGTACTAGTGTCAGGCGCCATGGCGACGACCGACGACTCGACCCAGAAGAAGCTCGACGAGCTCAACCGTCTCCGCGAGGAGGCGCTCCATCCCGCGAGCGCGCAGGCAGTCGAGCGCCAGCGCCAGCAGGGCAAGCTGCTCGCGCACGAGCGGCTGGAGAAGCTGCTCGACCCGGGCTCCTTCGTCGAGCTCGACCGCTTCGTGCGCCACCGCAACCCGTACTTCGGGATGATGGAGCGGCGCCCTTACGGCGACGCCGTCGTCACCGGCTACGGCACCATCTTCGGCCGCAAGGTCTTCGTCTTCTCGCAGGACTTCACGATCTTCGGCGGCAGCCTCTCCGAGTCGTTCGCCGAGAAGATCTGCAAGGTGATGGACAGGGCCGCGAAGTTCGGCTGCCCGGTGATCGGGATCAACGACTCCGGCGGCGCGCGCATCCAGGAAGGAGTCGTCTCGCTCGCGGGTTACGCGGAGATCTTCTGGCGAAACGTTCAGGCGTCGGGGGTCATCCCACAGATCAGCCTGGTCATGGGACCTTCAGCGGGCGGCGCCGTCTACTCACCGGCCATGACGGACTTCGTTCTCATGGTCGAAGGCAGCTCGTACATGTTCATCACCGGCCCCGACGTGGTGACGACGGTGACCGGGGAGGAGGTGACGTTCGAGGATCTCGGTGGCGCGGCGACGCATGCCTCGAAGTCGGGTGTCGCACACTTCATCGCGGCGGACGAGGACACCTGTCTCGAGGACGCCCGCTACCTGCTCTCGTTCCTGCCACAGAACAATCTGGACCCGGCGCCCTACTTCCCGCCCACCGATCCAACGGACCGTGAGGATCCGGAGCTCGACACGCTCGTCCCCGACGAGCCGGCGAAGCCTTACGACATCAAGGACGTGATCCGGCGAGTAGTGGACGACGCGGATTTCCTCGAGGTTCACGAGCGCTACGCAGAGAACATCGTCTGCGGGCTCGCTCGCCTCGGCGGGCACTCGGTCGGGATCGTCGGCAACCAGCCGCACTCGCTGGCCGGCGTGCTCGACATCGACTCGTCGGTCAAGGCGGCGCGTTTCGTCCGCACCTGCGACGCGTTCAACATCCCGCTGGTCACGTTTGTCGATGTCCCCGGGTTCCTCCCCGGAACCGACCAGGAGTGGCGGGGGATCATCCGGCACGGCGCCAAGCTCCTCTACGCGTACTGCGAGGCGACGGTGCCCAAGCTGGCGGTGATCACGCGCAAGGCCTACGGCGGGGCCTACGACGTGATGAGCTCGAAGCACATCAGGTCGGACTTCAACTTCGCCTGGCCGACGGCCGAGGTCGCTGTCATGGGGCCTGAGGGGGCGGTCAACATCGTCTTCCGCAAGGAGCTCGAGGAGGCCGACGATCCCGATGCGCGGCGCCAGGAGCTGATCGCCGAGTACCGCGAGCAGTTTGCGAATCCGTACGTCGCGGCGGAACGCGGCTACGTCGACGACGTGATCGAGCCGAGACGTACGCGACCCGTCCTGATCGACGCGCTGCAGACGTCCCTCACGAAGCGCGAGCCTCGCCCGCGCCGAAAGCACGGGAACATCCCGTTATAGGCGCTAGCGGGCGGCGGCCGCGGTCGCCGGCGCATAGCCGAGCTCACGGGCGAAGACCCTGACGACCTCCGGGTCGAACTGCGTTCCTGCGCAGCGTTTCAGCTCGGTGACGGCTTCCTGCGGTGTCAGACGGCCCCGGTAGGCGCGGTCGGACGTCATCGCGTCGTAGGCGTCGGCGACGAAGATGATGCGCGCCCCGAGCGGGATGTCCTCACCGGCAAGCCGGTTCGGGTAGCCGGCGCCGTCCCACCGCTCGTGGTGGTGGAGCACCCAGTGTGCGACCGGGTCGACCTCGAGGCTCTCGAGCATCCGGAAGCCGATCTGAGAGTGACGCTCGAGCACGAGCCGCTCGGGCGGCGTCAGGGGGCCGGGCTTGCGCAGGATCTCCTCGGGGATCGCCAGCTTGCCCAGGTCGTGGAGGCTGCCGGCGAGGCGCGCGAGCTCGACCTGCTCCGCGTCGAGGCCGAGTCGCGCGGCAATCCAGGCGGCAAGCTCGGCGACCCGGGTCGAGTGACTACCCGTGTACGTGTCGCGGGCGTCGACCGCCTTGGCGAGGCTCGCCGCGGCGCGGAAACGGGCGGCGCGGTCGGGCCCGTGCGCGAGCCGACGTAGCTCGGCGAGCTCGAGGACGTCAGGGCGATACAGGTGCACGCGGTTCTTGCCGTGCTCCTTCGCCCAGTAAAGGGCGCTGTCGGCAAGGCGGATCAGCTCGTCCCGATCGAAGGCCTGGTGGGGGAAGCTCGCCACACCGGCACTCGCGGTCACGGCTCCCACCTCGTCGAGCTCGAGCGCGGCAATCCGCCCGAGGACCGTCTCGGCGACCGAAAGCGCCTCGTTTCCCGATCGGGCGGGGAGCAGGAGCGCGAACTCGTCGCCGCCGAGTCGGAACGCTTCGCCGTTCTGCCGCAGGCGTGCGCCGACCTGGGCGAGCACGCTGTCGCCCGCCGGGTGGCCGAACAGGTCGTTCACGCGCTTGAAGTCGTCGATATCGATGAGGCAGAGCGTGAAGGGGACACGACGGCCCTCGGCCCGCGTGAGCTCTCGCTGCAGGCGCTCATGGAACGATCGGTGGTTGCCCAGGTTCGTCAGCGGATCTGTGAGAGCGAGCCGCATCGCGCGCAGCGCCTGGTGTGCGGAACGCTGGTAGAGCGAGATCGCGAGCAGCGGCCCGACGAGCGCTGCCGAAAGGAGCGGCGAGCGCTGCCACAGGACGACGAGCATCAGAGCGGCGGACGCCATCAGAGTGAATGGGACGATCGTCGCCCGCGAGGAGGATCCGACAAGCGCTCCGAATGGACGACGCGCTGAGCGGGCGACTGCGCCTGACACGAGCACCAGGTTCAGCGAGTACTGGGCCGCGGCCGAGACACCGACCTGCGCCACCAGGTGTTGAGTGCCCGAGCCATCGATGAGCGCGACGAGTGCGGCCGCGACGGCGGCTCCGATCGCGAAGACTGACGCGTTGTAGGCCACGCGCTCGAGCGGGCGGTGCTCGATTAGCTGCATCGTCGCCGGGGCCGCAAAGGCGATCAGGATTCCGGCGTCCCAGCCGAAGAGCACGATTCCGCTCGTCCCGAAGACGAACGACAACGTGACTCCGCCACTCTCCGCCCCCTCGATCGGGACGGGGTAGCGGCTTGCAAGGGTCGAGGCAGCCAGGAATGCGAGCGTCCCGGCCAGCTCGCCCAGGCTGTGCGGCGCCGTTGCGAACGAGACTGCGGCCGCTGCGGCGATGACGAGTCCGACACCGCATACCGGAGCGACAAGCAGCAGCAGTCGCGGCGGCAGGCGTTTCATTGCCCCTGGTGCGCTACCAGTTCCAGTTGTTGTTGAACACTTCGCCGAGGCGATCCCAAAACGGCAGGAACGCGATCATCAGCGTCAGTATTCGTGCTTTCCACTCCAGCATTTCGCTGTCCTTTCCTGCAGAACCCTGGCCGATTGTGGGCCTTGCCGGACACGCTGCCATCCCCCGTTTGGGGGAAACGTCGGCGTTAGGCAAGGCCGGCCTCTGCGAGCGGCCGGCGGGCCCACGCGAAGCGCTCGACATACCAGCCTTCGACAGGCGCGAGTGCGACGCCGTAGCGCGAGGAATTGATCATCCAGCCGCCGCCAAGGTAGATCCCGGTGTGATCGACGGCGGCCGCACGCGCACGCCGGCCGCCCTTGCCGAAGAACATCACGTCGCCGGGCTCGAGGTTGGCGAAGGCGATGCGCCGAGCCGGCGGAACCTCGCCAGCCATCTGGGCGGTGGTTCGCCCCTTGATCGTGCGCGCGAGCTCCTCGCCGCCCGGGTAGCGCTGAAGCTTGTACACCCGCCAGACGTAACCCGAGCAATCGAAACCGCCGCGCGAGGTCACGCCGAAGAGCGTCTGTGTGCTGGAGCTCGTGCCGCCCCAGACGTACGGGTAGCCGATCAGATTGACCGCGGTCTGCAGGATCTTGCGCTGCCAGACCGAGTACTGCGGAAGCCAGAACGCCGATGCCAGGGACTCGACGCGACTGGTGTCCCCGTCGCGCAGGATCTGCGCGGCGGAGAACGCCGCTTCGGCGCGCGTGGCAGTGTCGTTCGGCAGGAGCTCGAGCGCGTCGTTTCGGGCGTCATGGTTCGTGCGAAGACCGAGCAGCCGGGCAACGACCTCGCTCCCGAAGCGGGCCGGCGGCCGCACGCCCGCCGCACGCGCTCCCGCGGTGAAGAGCCGGGCGTCGCCACTCAGGCCGAGCGCACGGACGAGAGACTGGTCGAGAGCCGCAACGGTGACCGCCGCCGAGGGCTCGCCCGATGTGATCGGAATCGTCGCCGTGAGGGCCGCAACGAGGTCGTCGAGCGCCCCGCGTGTGAGCGGCGCGCCCGGGCGGAACGTCGTCGGATCTCCGCCCATGAGGCCGCGCCCGGTCACGAGGTTGATCTCGGGCTGTGCCCAGGAACGCTTCGCAGCGGCGACCACGATTACCGGCATGGTCAGCGCCAGACAAGCGCAGGTGAGTGCCGCGGCAGGGCGTCTCACTCCTCAAGGCATCGGCCGAAGGCCTCCAGACCTTTAGCCTCCCGGCCGTGAGTTGGGAAGTGCGCCCCGAGCCCGAGGATACGGCCGAGCGCGCCACATTGGTCGTGGCTGTCGAGCGGGCGCTGGTTGAAGAGCCCGAGAGCGCCTGGTGGCGTTCGGGCCTCGACGACCTGGGCGGCGGGCCTGCTCCGAACGGGCCATGGGCGCAGTCGGGAGAGTCCGGCGGTGGCTGAGTTCTCCACGATCCTCGTTGCAAACCGTGGCGAGATCGCGATCCGGATCTTCCGCACGCTGCGGGAGCTCGGGATCAGTCCCGTCGCCGTCTACTCCGAGGCCGACCGGGGCTCACTCCACCTTGAGTTCGCCGACGAGGCGTACCTTCTCGGGCCGGGGCCACCCAGCGAGAGCTACCTTGCACAGGACCGCGTGATCGATGCCGCGCGCCGTGCCGGCGCGGAGGCGATCCATCCCGGCTATGGGTTCCTCGCCGAGAACGCGGCGTTCGCACGGGCGGTCGAGGAGGCGGGCCTCGTCTGGATCGGTCCGCCGCCTGAGGCGATCCAGGTCATGGGCTCGAAGGTGGCGGCCCGCGAGCGCATGCAGGCCGCGGGAGTGCCGATCATCCAGGGGACAACCGAGCCGGTCTCGAGTGCCGACGAAGTGCGCGCCCTCGGCGAAGAGCACGGCTGGCCACTGGCAATCAAGGCCTCGTCGGGGGGAGGCGGGAAAGGCCTGAAGATCGTCCACTCGGACGACGAGGTCGACCGCGCCTTCGACTCGGCTCAGCGCGAGGGTGAGGCGTACTTCTCCGACCCGGCCGTCTACGTCGAGCGGTATCTGGAGGATCCGCGCCACGTCGAGGTGCAGGTGCTTGCGGACGCCCACGGCAACGTCATTCACCTGGGTGAGCGCGATTGCACGATTCAGCGCCGGCACCAGAAGCTGGTCGAGGAGACGCCGTCGCCGGCGGTGTCCCAGGAGCTCCGCGAGCGCATCGGCAAGATCGCGGTCGACGCGGCCCGGGCGGTCGGATACCGATCGGCCGGCACGATCGAGGGTCTGCTCTCAAGGGACGGCGAGTACTTCTTCCTCGAGATGAACACGCGCATCCAGGTCGAGCACACGATCACCGAGCTTGCAACGGGCCTCGATCTCGTTCGCGAGCAGGTGCTGATCGCGGCGGGGGAGCCGCTATGGCTGCGCCAGGAGGACGTTCGGCTCGACGGCCATGCAATCGAATGCCGCATCAACGCCGAGGATCCGTCCAACGGCTTTCTGCCGGCGCCCGGGAGGATCACGGGCTACCGGGAGCCGGGTGGGCTGGGCGTGCGGGTGGATTCCGGGTTCGATGCCGGGCGGGAGGTCGTGGCCCTGTACGACCCCTTGGTCTCCAAGGTCTGTGTGCACGGCGTCGATCGGGAGCACGCAAGGAGCCGAATGCTGCGCGCGCTGGCCGAGTACCGGATCGACGGCATCACTACGCTGCTGGGCTTTCACCGCGCGCTGCTCGAGCATCCGTGCTTCGTCGACGGCACGACATGTCACGGCATAGTCGAGTCGGAGGAGCTTGCGCAGCGTGCAGATCAGTTGTCTCATGAGACAACGAGCGTAGCCGGCGGGTCGGACGGCGGGGGCGCAGCGCTCCAAGAGCAGCGCGTGCTGGCGGAGCTGGACGGCCGGCGCTACGAGCTCAAACTGCTCGTTCCGGAACCGCCGCATGCCGAGCTCGCGCGTCGTCGCCGCAGCCGAGTTGC
Source organism: Actinomycetota bacterium (assembly GCA_046729215.1). Classification (GTDB taxonomy): domain Bacteria; phylum Actinomycetota; class Thermoleophilia; order Gaiellales; family Gaiellaceae; genus JACDAN01. The sequence goes on from JBKPGE010000274.1 coordinate 8,220, forward strand.
AGGCGGCACCCGTCGCGGCGGCGGAAAGGACGCGGTGATCAGCCCGATGCAGGGCACAGTGCTCGCGGTCGAGGTGGCAGAGGGGGACGAGGTCGAACCGGGACAGGTCCTGTGCGTCGTCGAGGCCATGAAGATGGAGAACGAGATCACGGCGCACCGGGCGGGTCGAGTCTCCGAACTGACTATCGCGGCGGGCCAACCCGTCAAGACGGGCCAGGTCATCTGCGTGGTCGTCGGCGAGTGACCACACTCCGGCCTTTCTGCTCAGACATGTCGCGCGAGAACGACGAGCCGCTGGGCGCGACGGCGAGTCGCGTCGATCACTGGATCCTCGTTGAGTACCGGGGGCTATGGAGTCACGACGCGTTGCCCGGCAGCGGCCTATCCGATCAGGTCAAGGCGCGCCTCCGCGCGCTCAGGGCCGAGCGGCCGCGCACAAGGATCCTGCTCATTCGGCGTCCCGACCGCCGCCGCGAGCCCACCCTCGCGGCCTATGTCGCCGATTCGGTTTTCGGCGAGGAACGTCTGGGACGGCTGGAGCTCGAGCACCATGACGACCTACGCCGCATCGATCCGTGGGCCGCAGCAACCCCCGTCGAAGTCCCGCTCTTCCTCGCCTGCACCCACGGAAAGCACGATCCCTGCTGTGCGCGACACGGACGCCCGCTTTTGGAAGGCCTGCGCGAACAGCTCGACGAGGAGTCGGCCTGGCAGTCGACGCACGTCGGCGGCGACCGGTTCGCCGGCAACCTGGTCTGCCTCCCGCACGGGGTCTACTACGGCCGGGTGGAGCGAGACGACGTTCCGACGGTCGTGGACGAATACCTCGCTGGGAGGATCTCGCTAACGCACTACCGCGGTCGAACCTGCTGGTCGTTTGCCGTTCAGGCAGCTGAGCGGCGGATTCGCGAAGACGAGGGATTTACAGGCCTGGACGACCTGTCACTCGTCGAAGCGGAGAAGGTCAGCGAGGAGCGCTGGGTCATCGCATTCGACACCCCGAAAGGCCGTCGAGCGAACGAGGTGGCCGTCGAGCTCGGCGAGCTCACGCAACTGACGTGCAAGTCGGAGACCGCAAAGCGGCCCCTCCGCTACGTCGCTACGCCCCGCTGATGCGCAGGAAGCCTTCGCGGACGAGCCTGCGGGCCAGGACGAGCCGGCCTTCGTCGTCCAGCGAGCCGGGCAGATTCGAAACAGAGAACCCCCCCTCGGAGTCCGCGATCGCGACCACTTCGCCTCGCGCGTGCGCCGGAAACGCCAGCTCGCGACCCTCGAATACGAGCGCCACCGAGCCATCCTGCTCGACCAGGTCGGCGAGCACCGTGGGGCTGCGCTCGAGCTCGGTGTCCGGCCCGAGGTCGTCGAGCGCCCGAAGCTGGCCGAGTTGGCCCTCCCGAATCGGCCGCCGCTTCCGGACGAGCTGATTACGGGCCCGGCGCTCGACCTGGTGCGGCCCCAGGCGCTCGCGGAGCGCGTTCAGAAGCTCGTCGCTGCCGTTCCCAGACTGCCACGATCGCCTGAACTCGAGGTCCTCGCCACACTCCTCGAGGGCAGCGCGCACCGCGTCCAACCACGTGACGACGTTGACGCCGACGGTCAGGTGCAGCGAATCGGTATCGGAGGTCAGAGCCTCGTGAAGCCATCCGCGAGGCAGATAGAGCATGTCGCCGGGCTCGAGGACGCGATTCTCAACGGGCTCGCCCGGCCCACCCAGCTCCGGCGAATAGCGCTGGTTCTTGAGCGGAAGCTCGAGCAGGGGCTCGTAGACGAGCCAGCGCTTGCGACCGGACACCTGGAGAACGAAGACGTCGTGGGTGTCGTGGTGAACGGGTAGTCCCTGCGCCGCGCGCGGCGTGTAGTACGCGTTGGCCTGGGCCGGGTGGCCCAGCGTCTCCTCGAGCGAGCGGCAGAAAGCGCCGATCGCCGGGTTCGTGAGATGAAGGCCCTGGAGCACGATGGTCGCGCCGCGTTCCCACTCGGCGAGCACGCGCTCGACGTTGGCCGTCCCGGTGAAGGGAGCGGGACGCCACGGAACGTCCTCGGTGTAGTCGCGAACGTTCAGTTTCTCTCCCGCCTTGACGAGGCGGAACCCGGGATAGCGCAGCCCGCTGGAGCAGACGAGCTGCTCCACCTCGGCCTCCGAAAGCAGGTCTTCGTAGTGGCCGGGCTCGTCTCGCTCGACCGCGAGCGGCCTGCGCTCCCAGTAGTCCTCGAGGAACTCCGCGGCGTCGAGCGGCTCGAGGCAGCGCGAGAGTGCCTTAGGGATCCGTGTCGTCCGAGTCGGAATCCGTGTCGTCCGTGTCGGTGTCCTTGTCATCCATGTCCGCGTCGGCGGTCTCTTCCCGGATCTCCTGTGCAACGTCGGTGCGAATCTCGTCGTCGCTGAGCGGCGTGCGTTCGCTCATCTCGGCTCCTTAGCTCGGGGGATGTCGAGTCGAGTGTAGTGGCCGCCTCAGCGCGGCACGGCCTGAGGGTTACCTCAAGCGCACCGAGTAATCGGTGACCCAGAAGAACTCTGTCGCCTCGCTGCGAAAGCGCTCGCCGGCCGACGAATACGGACCGAAGAGGACACGGACGAAGCTTCCCCGACGCAGCACCTCGGTCCCGATGATCGTTCCGGTCCAAGAGGCGCCGGGCCCGAGCACGGAAGGCGGTGGAGGCCGAAGGCGGTCCGGCTTCAGCACGGGCGGCGTGTGCGCGAGGTCGCCCGTGAGCCGATTCAGCTCCGCCATCGTCCGGGTATCGAGCAGCACGAGCCCGACGCTTCCCTCCTGCAGCCTGAAGGGTGTCTGCGAGCCGTTCCGCACCGAGACCTTCGCGCTCCAGCCGTTGTCGCCGATCACGAGCCGCTCGACGCGGAACGTGAAGTTGTCCTTGTGATCACGCTCGACCCAGCCCAGGTCGAGCGTCCCCGTTTTCGCCGGCGGCGCCAACTCGGGCCCCGGAGGCCCGCAACCGGCAACGAGGAGCGCGACCAGGGCGAGGAGCGCTGGATAGACTCGCCAGCCGGTCAATGGATCTCTACGAGTACCAGGGCAAGGAACTGTTTCGCCGTTTCGGAATCCCTGTCTCCGACGGCCGGGTTGCGACATCGCCCGAGGAGGCGAGAACCGCCGCCCAAGAGCTCGGAGGACAGGTCGTCGTCAAGGCCCAGGTGCTCACCGGCGGGCGCGGGAAGGCCGGTGGGATCAAGCTCGCCGAGGGGCCCGACGAGGCCGAGGCGCACGCGCGCGACATCCTCGGGATGGACATCAACGGCCACGTCGTGCGCAAGCTCTGGATCGAGTCGGCCTCGGACATTGCCCGGGAGTACTACCTGTCCTTGACCTTCGACCGGGCCGAGAAGAAGGCGCTCTTCATGTTCACGAAGGAGGGCGGAATCGACATCGAGGAGGTCGCCGCCGAGCGCCCGGAGGCGCTCGCGCGCCTGCACGTCGACCCGCTCGAAGGCTTCCAGCCGTACCAGGCGCGCCGGTTGATCTACGGCGCGGGCATCGAGGACGAGGGGGAGCAGAAGCAGATCGCGAAGATCGTTGAGCAGCTCTACGCCGCGTTCGTCGGCACCGACGCGATGCTCGCGGAGATCAACCCGCTGATCGTCACACCGGACGGCCAGGTAAAGGCGCTCGACTCGAAGTTCACCGTCGACGACAACGCGCTCTACAAGCATCCGGACATCGCCGAGATGCGCGACCTGGAGGCCTTTCCGCCCGAGGAGCGCGCCGCGCGCGAGAAGGACGTCACCTACGTGAAGCTGGACGGCGACGTCGGCGTCTTGGGGAACGGGGCCGGGTTGGTCATGTCCACGCTGGACGTGGTCGCGCTCGCGGGTGGTCGACCCGCGAACTTCTGCGACCTCGGCGGCGGCGGCGACGCCCAGGGGGTGGTCGACGCGCTCGAGGTCATCACCGCAGATCCGCAGGTGAAGTCGATCCTCTTCAATATCTTCGGCGGCATCACCCGCTGCGACGAGGTCGCACGCGGGATCCTCGCTGCGCTCGAGCAGATGACGATCGACGACCCGATCGTCGTTCGGCTCGACGGGACGAATGCGGAGGAAGGCCGCCGCCTGCTCCAGGAGGCCGCGCCCCAGAACCTGCACGTCGAGCCGACAATGCTCGACGCGGCCAAACGGGCGGTGGAGCTGGCCGCATGAAACGTCGCTTGCGATGTCTCATTCAGGCCGTGCGGCTGAGGCATCGCTTGCGATGCCGTTTAGAGGGCATGCTGGCTTTGCCAGCCTGCCCGTCTCCTTTGCCCGTGCGGCAGTCTGAAATGACCGGTCGACACGAAAGACGTGCGCAGGTTTGGCTATGAGCTGGTCGGAGCGCGCACAGCTGTACCGCGAGAGCGAGGCGCACCGGGAGGGGGAGGACCTCGACCTCGTCGTCGAGTGGTCCGAGGGCGCCGAGAACGCGCTCGACGTCGCGACCGGCGGCGGCCATGTCGCGCGGCGTCTCCGCGAGGCTGGCGTCGAGGTCGTCACCGTCGATCCCGCGCCGGGCATGCAGGCAGACGTCCTTGGCAGCGCGGAGGACCTCCCCTTCGCGCCGGACAGTTTCGACGTCGTTGCTTGCCGCGTGGCGGCGCACCACTTCGAAGACATCGAGAAGGCGGTGGCCGAGATGGTGCGAGTGAGCCGCGACCGCGTGATCGTCGTCGACAACCTCTTCCTCGACGACCGCGCCGAGCATGCCGATCGGCTCCGCGACCCCTCGCACGTCCGCAACTACACGGAGGCCGAATGGCGTGAGCTGTTCGAGGCCGCGGGGCTTCGCATCGGGGAGTTGAAGCGGATGCCGAAACCGATCGAAGTGGAGCCCTGGCTCGAGCGCGCCGGCACGCCTGATGCCGATGCCGAGACGGTCCGTGAGCTGATCGCGGACCGGATCGACGACGGGTGGATCACGCTCGAGCGGATCGCACTCTTTGGAAGGAAGGCCCCCTAGTGGCGATCGTCGTCGACAACGACACGCGGCTCGTCGTCCAGGGGCTGACCGGACGCGAGGGCTCGTTCCACGGTGTCCGGAACCGCAACTACGGGACGCAGGTCGTCGCCGGGGTCACGCCGGGCAAGGGCGGTCAGGACGTCGAAGGAATCCCGATCTTCGACACCGTCGCGGAGGCGGTCGAGGAGGCGGGCGCAAACACGACGATGGTTTTCGTCCCGGCGCGGTTTGCGACGGACGCCATCTACGAGGCTGTCGACGCGGGCGTCGAAACGGTGATCTGCATCGCGGAAGGCCTGCCGGCGCACGAGATGCTTCGCGTCTACAACTACATCCGCCCCAAGCGCATCACGATGCTGGGGCCGAACTGCCCGGGTGCGCTCTCGCCCGGCAAGGCGAATGTCGGGATCATCCCCGCCGAGATCTTCCGCGAGGGTGCGATTGGGCTCGTCAGCCGCTCGGGCACGCTCACGTACCAGATCGGCCACGAGCTGACGCAGCTAGGGCTCGGCAACTCGACGATCGTCGGCATCGGCGGCGATCCGGTGGTCGGCTCGGGCTTCATCGAAATCCTCGAGCGCTTCGAGGAGGACGACGAGACCGAGATCGTCGTCATGGTGGGTGAGATCGGCGGTGCCGAGGAGGAGAAGGCCGCGGAGTTCATCCAGGCGAATATGACGAAGCCCGTCGTCGCCTACATCGCGGGTTTCACCGCGCCGCCCGGCAAGACGATGGGCCACGCCGGAGCGATCGTCTCCGGAACGTCGGGCACCGCACAAGCGAAGAAGGAAGCGCTGGAAGCCTGCGGCGTCCGAGTCGGCACGACGCCGACGGAGGTCGCCCAATTGGCTGCCGAGGTCGTTGCCGTGACCTGAGGCTTCGAACCCCCGCCGAACCTCGCCGAAACAATGGCCGAGATCCCCGGCGGGTCGGAGTGGCTCGTCGAGCTGCCGCGCCTCGTGGCCGAGTGCGTGGAGGAGTGGTCGCTCGAGCTCGAGGAGCCGGTCGACACCGGCCACTCGTTCGTCGCTCCCACCGGCGATGCGTTCCTGAAGCTCAGCTTGCCCGACGAAGAGAGCGAGCACGAGTCCGAGGCATTCGCCCGGTGGAACGGCGTCGGCGCGGTGCGGCTCCTCGCGCGCGATGACGAACGGCGCGCCATGCTCGTCGAACGGCTTCGGCCGGCAACGCAGCTCTGGGCGTTGCCCGACGACGAGGCGACGGAGATCGCCGCCGGGGTGCTCGAGCAGCTGTGGATCCCGGCCGGCGAGCCGTTTCGGCGCCTCGCAGACGTGGCCGCGCAGTGGGCCCAGGAGCTGCCGGGGCGGGGTCTCGACCGGCAGCTGGTGGACCGGGCAGTTGCGTTTCTCCACGAGGCAGGCTCTAACCAGCGCGAATCCGTCCTGTTACACCAGGACCTCCACGGCGGAAACGTGCTTCTGTCCGACCGTGGATGGCTTGCGATCGACGCCAAGCCGATGGTCGGCGAGCGCGAGTTCGACGTGGCGTCGCTGATCCGGGACCGGCGGCCGACGACAAAACGCCGGATGGAGCGCCGCCTCGCGTATCTCGAAGACCGGCTGCAGCTCGATCCCGAGCGCACGCGCGGCTGGGCGATTGCGCACGCCCTCGCCTGGAACGGCGATGCCGAGATGATCGCCTGCGCCCGTTACCTGAGCGCCGCGTAGAGCAGCAGCACGAGGGGCGGGACCAGTAGCGGGCCGATCGTCAGCCCCGTCAGGAGGGCGACGACGAGGACGATCGCAAACGACGCACCGAGGAATGCTGTGCGCCGGCGCGCGAACGGCGCAGCGGCGGCGAGAACAGCGGCGACGCCGAGCGCCGTTGACACGACGGCGACGTCCGCGGGGTCGCCGTGATGCCTCGCAACGAGATAAACGACGTCGAGCGCGGCGACCAGCACAGCGGCGGCCAGCGCGGCAGTGCGAGCAGCCATCCGGCGATGATCCTAGAGTCCGATCTCATGGAGACGATCTCGCTTGCCCGCGGCGTGCCGGCCCCCGAGTGCATTCCGGTCGGGGAGCTGGCCGACTGCGCACGGTCGGCGATCAAAGAGGACGGCGCCACGGTGCTCTCCTACGGGTCGTCCGGCGGCTACGCGCCGCTACGGGCCTGGATCGCCGAGCGACACGGCGTCCCGCCGGGCCGGGTCGTCGTCACGAACGGCTCGCTCCAGGGCTTCGTTTTCCTGGCTCAGCTGCTGGCGAAAGACGGCTCGCGTGTTCTGGTCGAAGCGCCGACCTACGACCGACCCCTGCTGATCCTGGACTCGCTCGGGGCCGAGGTCGTCGGGGTTCCGCTGGCCGAGCACGGCCTCGATCTCGACGCGCTGCAGGCCGAGCTGGAAGGAGGCCGGGCGCCGGCGTTGCTCTACACGATCCCGACCTTTCAGAACCCGACCGGGGAGACGCTCAATGCCGATGGGCGGCGACGGCTCGTCGAGCTGGCCGCCGAGCACGATCTGCTCGTCCTCGAGGACGATCCGTACGGCCTCGTGCGCTTCGAGGGGGATCCGCTGCCGACACTGCTCGAGCTCGAGGGAGGCGAGCGAGTGATCTACTCCTCGTCGTTCTCGAAGACGGTGGCGCCCGGCGTTCGTGTGGGCTACCTGGTGCTGCCGGAGAGGCTCGCCGAGCCGGTCGAGTCGCTCGCGACCTCCACGTACATCACGCCGTCGCTGCTCTCGCAGGCCACGGTCTTCGAATTCCTGCGCCGCAGCGCGCTGGAGCGCAATCTCGGGCTCGTGCGCTCGCTGCTCAAGGCGCGCCGGGATGCATTGCTTGCCGCGCTCGAGGAGCGGCTCGAAGGCGCGGGAGCCCGCTGGAACCGGCCCGAGGGCGGCTACTTCCTCTGGCTCGAGCTTCCCGAGGGCGAGGATGCAAAGGCGCTCCTCAGGTCGGCAGAGGCTTCCGGCGTCACCTTCGTTCCCGGTCCCGACTTCTTCCCACGCGGAGAGGGCGGCGGCTCCGCGGTGCGACTCGCCTTCAGCTTCGCCTCGCCCGCCGAGATCGGCGAGGCGGTGCGGCGACTAGCGAGTCTGTTGTCCTCGTCGTCGTCGGTACAGCTGGGAAACCAACACGCCGCCTAGGAATCCAAGCGCAAAGACGAAAACCATGACCCAGATCAACGACACACTCGCCGAAAACAGGACGAAGTCGATCTTGATCCGGTCGTCGTTCTTGACGACGAACGCGATCACGTAGAGCGCGAGCAGCAGAAATCCGACGAGCACGGCCCACAGCCGCGGCTCCCAATCTTCGCTGTCGGGACGGCGGGCCACGCCGCCCGATTTTATGGCTCAGGCGGCTCGGTACTGGGAAAGGGGAACGAGCCGAGGCTGCTGCGGCGGCCGCAGGCTACGGGGCGTTGCGGGCCTGAACGTTGGACAGGGGGAGTCCAGGGGGAGGGCGCAAAGTCCCGCCCTGCGGAAATAGCAATCGCTGCAGCTCGCCTCGGCTCGTTTGCTCATTACCGAACGTAACCTTCCTCAACGCTGCCCGCTCCTTGGGGGGCATACTGAAAGGTTCCGCGCGAGCATGCAAGGGGCTCGCGACAAAAACGCCGGAATTTCCGGCAAAAAAGTTACCGGAAATTCATCCTTTCTAAGCGTTCGGCGTAAGTGTTGCCAGACGCCGTAACGCCTGTTGAAAGCTGTCCACAGGGACTATGCGCAAACCGTCGGCATATCGGCGCGCCTCGGCCGCGTTATCCCCAGGCACGAGAAAGAAGTCCATTCCCGCTCGCCGTGCGCCGATCGTCTTCTGCTTGATCCCGCCGACTGGCCTGACCGACCCGTCGAGCAAAATCTCTCCTGTAGCGGCGACCTTCCGGCCGTGGTCCACGTCGCGACCCAGCTCCTCTGCGAGGTCCAGGGCGAAGGCGAGCCCTGCCGAGGGACCGCCGACGCCGCCGATGTCGAACGCCACCTTGACCGGCAGCTTGACGCTCGCATCGTCGGAGATGACGACGCCGAGGAACGCTCGTTGGGCGTCCTCGGGGTTCTTGGTCGTGCGGATCGAGACCTCCTGCGTCTTCTTCAGGCGGCGGACCGTGAGCTGCACGACGTCGCCGGGCTTTCGCTTGTCCAGCTCAGCGGTCAGGTCTCGCGCGCCGCGAACCGGCTTTCCGTCGACGGCGATGACGACGTCGTCGGGGAGGAGGTTGCCCGAGGCCGGATATCCTTGTCCCACCGCCCCGATCAGTGCGCCCTTTGGTTCGACGGTGACCTTGTATCCGGCCGCTCGCAGCGCCACAGCGGCTGCGTACGTCTGGCTGCGCGCCATCTCTTGGAGCTCGCTCTGCCGGCGCTGGCGGTCATTGACGCCCTCGGGGTTCACCTGGTCAGCCGGCACGAGCGTCGCCCCGTCGTTGAGGCCGGGAACGGCCCTTTCGAGCAGGCTTGCCTTCCTCACGTCGACGGCGACGTAGTAGATCCCACCGCCGTCCTTGTCCGGCTTCTCGCCCTGGACCTTCACGAGCGGCGCAACTGCCCGAGCGCGGTCGGGAAGGAAGATGTAGTCGCCGGAGGGAGCGACGTACAGGACGCCGGCGACGAGCAGAAGGACTGCTCCGAGCCCGAGCGCCAACGTCGGCCAAGAGAAGCGCCTCCGTCTCAAAGCAGCCCGTGAGCCATGCCGCCGTCGACGGCGATGACCGTACCCGTCACGTACGAGGCCCGGTCCGACGCGAGGAAGCAGACGACGTCGGCGACCTCCTCGGGCCGGCCGAAGCGGCGGAGCGGAATCGGCAGCAGGTCGGCCTCGGTCGGGCCGTCGGGATAGACCTCGGCGAGCCGCTCGGTCTCGATCCGGCCCGGGGCGATCGAGTTCACCGTGACGGCATCGGGGCCGAGCTCCCGGGCCAGCGTCTTCGCCCAGCCGATCACGCCGGGCCGCACGGCGTTCGAGAGCGCGAGGTTGTCGATCGGCTCGCGGACGGAGCTCGAGGTGATGTTGATGATGCGTCCATGGCCGCTTGCGACGAGATGCGGAAGGCAGAGGTTCGTTAGGCCGACCGCTGAGTGGAGCAGGAGCTCGACGGCGTCCTGGAGCGCTTCGTAGTCGATCTCGACCGCCTTCGTGCGGGGTGGGCCACCGCCGTTGTTGACCAGGATGTCGATGCCGCCGAAGGCGTCCAGCGTCCGCTTGACGAGCCGTTCGCGGTCGCTTGGATTCGTCAGGTCGCCGCGCACCGAAAGCGCGCCGATACGCTCGGCTTCCTGCTCGAGCTCCTCCCGACGGCGAGCGAACATCGCCACGTTCGCCCCGTCGGCCGCGAACGCGCCCGCGATTGCCAGCCCCATTCCGGAGGAAGCGCCGCACACGATCGCGGTCCGGCCGCTGAGGCCGAGAGGCATCTAGCTAACTGGAGAGGACGCCGACGACCTCGCGGACGGCGTCGGCCGATTCGTGCAGGAGCCGCTGCTCCTCCTCGGTGAGGTCGAGCTCGACGATCTCTTCGATCCCGGCCGCGCCCAGCTTGACCGGCACGCCCATGTAGAGATCCTCGATGCCGTACTCGCCCTCGAGGTACGCCGTGCACGGGAGGACGCGCTTCTCGTCGAGCATGATCGAGTCGACTATCTGAGCCGCCGCGGCGCCGGGTGCGTACCACGCCGAGGTGCCGAGCAGCTTCACCAGCTCCCCGCCGCCCGAGGCCGTCCGGGCGACGAGCTCGTCGATCCGGTCCTCCGAGACGAGCTTGCGCAAGGGGACGCCTCCGACGGTCGTCGCCGAGACGACGGAAACCATCTGGTCGCCGTGCCCACCGAGCACCATGGCGGTCACATCCTTGACGGACGCTTCGGTCTCCCAGGCGCTGAACGTGGAGAAACGGGCGGTGTCGAGGATACCTGCCATTCCGAACACGCGATTCTTTGGCCATCCGGTCACGTTCTTTGCGACGTGGCACATGGCGTCGAGCGGGTTGGAGACGACGATCAGGATCGCGTCGGGCGAAGCCGCCGTCACCTGCTGGGTCACGGCGCCGACGATCTTCTCGTTCGTCGAGACGAGATCGTCGCGGCTCATGTCGCCCGTGCGCGGGACGCCCGCGGTGATGACAACCACGTCGGACCCGGACGTGATCTCGTACTCGGTCGAGCCCTCGACGCGCGGCTCGTAGCCGAGGACAGCGCCGGCCTGGTTGATGTCGAGTGCCTTTCCGGCAGCGAGGCCCTCCTTGATGTCCACGAGGGCGACGTCGCAGTAATCGCGGCGGGCAAGCTCCTGCGCGCAGGTGGCGCCCACGTTTCCGGCGCCGACGACGGTGACCTTTCGCCGTCCCGCGGCCGGCGTGAACTCGTGGCGCCCGAGCTCCATCAAACTCTGACCGCGAGCTTGTCGATGATCGCGTCAGCCACCTCACTCGTTCCGACCGCGGTCGGGTCGTCCCGCGTCGGCTTCATGTCGTAGGTGACGCTCTTGGCCTCCCGGATCACGTCGGCGATCGCCGCTTCGAGGCGCTCGGCCGCGTCGCTCTCCTCCAGGTGGTGGAGCATCATCACGCCGGAGAGCATCTGGGCCATCGGGTTGACCTTGTTCTGGCCCGCGTACTTGGGAGCCGAGCCGTGGGTGGGCTCGAAGATCGCCGTGGACTCGCCGAAGTTGCCGCCCGGCGCCATCCCCAGGCCTCCGATCATCCCGGCGCAGAGGTCGGACACGATGTCGCCGTAGAGGTTCGGGCAGACGAGGACGTCGTACTCCTCGGGGCGCTGGACGAGCTGCATCGACATGTTGTCGACGATCCGATCGTCGAACTCGATGTCGGAGTTCACCTCTGCGACCTCGCGGGCGACGCGCAGATACAACCCGTCCGTGAACTTCATGATGTTCGCCTTGTGCACCGCCGTCACCTTGCGGCGGCCGTTTCGGCGCGCGTAGTCGAAGGCGAACTGCACGATCCGGCGCGTCCCGGTGACGGAGAGCGGCTTGATCGAGATACCGGCGTCCTTGTTGCGAAGCCTGCCGCCGTGCGCCTCGATCCAGTCGATCAGCTCACGGGCGGCGTCAGTTCCCTCTTCGTACTCGATGCCGGCGTACAGATCCTCGGTGTTTTCGCGAATGACGACGAGATCGACGTCGTCGAACCGCGAGCGGACACCTTCGTAGCTCTTACAGGGGCGGACCTGGCCGTAGAGGTCGAGTGCCTTGCGGAGCGTGACATTGACCGACCGGAAGCCGCCGCCGACCGGCGTGGTGATCGGGCCCTTCAGCGCGACGCCGTTGACCCGGATCGAGTCGAGAATGTGCTCAGGGAGCGGGTTGCCGCCGTATTCGTCCATGACGTCCGCTCCCGCGTACTGGATGTCCCAGTCGAACTCGACTCCGGTTGCCTCGATTACGCGACGAGTGGCCTCGGTGAGCTCCGGGCCGATGCCGTCGCCGGGGATGAGGGTGACTCGATGAGCCATGCGCGGCGACTCTAGCGGAGCGTCAGATCCCTCTGGTCCGGGTAGATTCCGCGCGATGAACGAGTTCAAGCCGGGTCTGGAAGGAATCGTCGCCGTCGAGACCGAGATCGCGGAGCCCGACCGCGAGGGCGGGTCGCTCCGCTACCGCGGCGTCGACATCGAGGAGCTCGTCGGGAACGTCCCGTACGAGAACGTCTGGGGGCTCCTGGTCGACAACGACCTCGAGTCGAAGATGCCCGACCCGGAGCCGTATGAGCCGGCGGCGCTGACGGGTAACGCGCCCGCCGACCTTCAGGCCGAGACCGCACGCCTCGCCGGCGAGTGGAAGCTCGGCAAGCTGAACGAGATCTCGGACGAGCAGGCCCGGGAGGATCTCGGACGCCTCTCTGCGCAGATGATGGAGATCGTGGCGCGCTCCGCCGCGGTCGCGGACGGGCGCGAGCCGGCACCGGACGACGTGGTCGCCCAGGGAGAGACGGCCGCGGAGAAGTTCTTGCTTCGCTGGCGCGGCGAGGCCGATCCCGACCACGTCAAGGCGATCGACACCTACTGGATCTGTACGGCGGAGCACGGCCTGAACGCGTCGACCTTCACCGCGCGGGTCGTGGCGTCGACCGGCGCGGACTGCGGCGCCGCGCTATCCGCCGCGGTCGGCGCCCTCTCCGGCCCGCTGCACGGAGGTGCGCCGGCGTACGTGAAGCCGATGCTGGAGGAGGTGGCGGCGATGGGCGACGCCGAGCGCTGGGTCCAGGAGCGGCTTGCGGCCGGAAAGCGGATCATGGGCTTCGGCCACCGCATCTACCGCGCCGAGGATCCTCGTTCGCGCATCCTCAAGCAGACGGCGAAGGAGCTCGCCGCGCCGCAGGTCGATGTCGCCGAGCAACTCGAGCAGGTTGCCCTGAAGGCGCTTCAGGAGAAGTCCCCTGATCGCGTGCTGGCGACGAACGTCGAGTACTACTCGGCGATCGTCCTCGACGTGGCCGAAATCCCGCCGCCTCTGGCTCCGGCGATGTTCGCCTGTTCCCGAGTCGCGGGCTGGTCGGCGCACATCCTCGAGCAGAAGCGAACGGGCCGCCTCTTCCGGCCGTCTGCGCGGTACGTCGGCCCGGCTCCTCGGTCGCTCTCAACTGTCTGAACTGGCAGTAGCCGCGGCCGAGGCCGAACAGCTGTCGGCATCGGGCTCGGAGCGCGAGCTCGCGAGCCTACGAGCCCAATGGGACGACGAGCTCGAGGCGGCGGCGCGCAGCGCGGACTTCCGCGAGCGCGCGGTGGCGTATCGCGCCATCGGCCAGTTCCGGTACCGCCAGAAGCTCGAGTTGCTCCGGCGTGGGCTCGAAGACGAGAGCCCGGCTGCACGTGGCTCCGCGCTTCTCTCGCTGGAGCTGCTCTCGCGGGACGGGCCGGCCCCGGTGAACGCCGATCGCTCGCTCCTCCACACCCTTGCAACGTCGGATTCCAATGCGGTTGTCCGCCGGCTCGCGATCCTCAGTCTCAAGAACGGCTCGGCGCAGCGTGACACGATCGTGATCCTCGAGGGGATCGCCGACGACGACGAACAGCCCAGGGAGTTGCGCGACGCCGCGAAGCGCGTCGCTGCCCTACTGACGAAGAAATCGCGAGCGCGTTAGTCGACGCAGCCGCAGACGGCGCGGCCGGGTATGGGCTTGCCGCAGACCGCGCAGATGCGTCGGCGACGGCGCCACTCGAGCGCCTTCTTCTGAATCCCCGCGGTCAGCATGAGGTACCCGGCCAGACTGATCGAGGCGAGGAGCATCGTGGTCTGTGACGTCATCGCATTCATTTCTGCCGTCGACGGGCGTGCGGGTGTGCCTGGAAGTACATTTCCCGTCGCCGCCGATCCGTAACGTGGGTGTAGAGCTCCGTAGTCGATAGATCGGCATGGCCGAGCATTTCCTGAACGCTTCTGAGGTCGGCTCCTCCCTCGATCAGGTGAGTGGCGAAAGAGTGGCGGAGCAGGTGCGGGTGCACGCGTTCCGGCTCCAGACCGGCCTTCTCGGCCAGGCGCCGCAGGATCAGGAAGGCTCCGGCCCGCGTCAGCGGCCCTCCCTGTGCGTTGAGGAACAACTCCGGCCGGTGCCGGCGGTCGAGGTGCGGGCGTCCCCGGGCGAGATAACGGCGGAGTGCCTCCACGGCCTGACGACCGACCGGGACGACACGCTCCTTGCTGCCCTTTCCAATCGTTCTGACGAGCCGCTGTTCCAGGTCCACGCCTGCTCGATCCAGTCCGACCGCCTCGCTGACCCGGAGGCCCGCGCCGTAGAGGAGCTCGACGAGCGCCTGGTCGCGTAAAGCTCGGGGAGTCGTTCCGACGCCCGCGTCGATCAGGCGCTCGGCTTCCCCCGGCGAGAGCGTCCGCGGCAGCTTGCGGACGCGGCGGGGGAGCTCGAGCTCGGCGGCCGGGTTCTCTGTGGCCGTGCCGATCAGGACGAGGTGGCGAAAAAAGGAGCGGGTGGAGGCGACGCGGCGCGCAATCGTCGCGGGCGCGAGCCCCTGGCCGCGAAGCTCGGCGATCCAGCGCTCGAGCTCCTCGGTCGTCGCTGCGGCGAGCGGGTGTCCGAGCCAGGCGGCGAGGATCGTTAGGTCGCGGCGGTAGGCATCGACCGTCCGCGGCGCAAGCCGGGCTGTGGAGAGCGCCAAGAAGGCGTCGAGGTCAGGATCTTGGATGGGAGCGGTCATAGACGCGGCGCAGACGCCGTCCGTCGACGTGGCTGTAGACCTGTGTGGTCGAGAGCGAGCTGTGGCCCAGCAGCTCCTGGATCGTCCGCAGGTCGGCGCCCCCCTCGAGCAGGTGCGTGGCGAAAGCGTGGCGGAGGCGGTGAGGGTGGGGGAGAAGCCGGCGCAGCGTGCTCGTGTCCAGCCGGCGGCCCCGCGCGGAGAGGAAAAGAGCGTCGTTTGCACCGTTCGCCAGCCGTGGGCGAACCTGGAGCCAACGGCCGAGCCAGTACGCGGCCTCCTCGCCGAGCGGCACGACACGCTGCTTCCCTCCCTTGCCGGTGACGTGGACCGCTTCGCCGTCGAAGTCGATGTCCGCGAGGTTCAGCTCGACCGCTTCGCCGCTCCGGAGGCCTGCGGAGTAGACGAGCTCTGCGAGGGCGCGGTTTCTGATCTGAAGGGGGTCGTCCGAGCCGAGCGCGGTGAGCTCCGCGTCGATCTCCTCAGCTTTCGGTGCAATCGGTAGCCGCCTGGGTCGTCGCGGCGAGAGGCGGGCATCCGGCACGCGGGCTGCGCCCAGGGTGAAGCGGAGGAACGCGCGAACCGCTGCGAGCTTGCGGGCGATGGTCGCCGGCGCGAGGCGGCGTGGATTTCGTCCCGGTCGCGTGCTGCCGAGCTCAGCGGCGTAGGCGGCGAAGAGGCGGGCGTCCACAGCGTCCACGGAGGTAGAGCGCGCGTCGAGCCAGGAGGCGAACTGCTCGAGGTCGACGCGATAGGCGCGGCGGGTCGCCTCGGAGAGTGCGGGGCTCGCGAGGTACCGCTCGATGGCCGCGTGGGTGTCCATGTGGCCACCATTCGCTGCCGTCGAGCCGGCGTCCTGCCTGCCCCAGTTCGGACGGCCTAGAGCTCCTCGGGGAGCAGGGAGTAAATGACGAAGTCGATGCGGCGCCCGAGCCTGGGGTTGTAGCGGCTCGAGCGCAGCACGCCCTCCTCGGTGAACCCCGCGTTTACGGCGACCTTCCGAGACGCTGGATTCAGCCTGTCCGCCCGCAACTGGAGCCGCTCCGCGTCCTGGTCGGCGATCACCCAGCGAGAGACAAGCCGGACCGCCCGCGTGCACACGCGTTGTCCGCGAGCGCCGGGCGCGACCCAGTAGCCGACCTCCGCCACGCCCTGGTCGGGCTCGACCCAGCGCACGCCCACAGAGCCGACTGCCTCGCCGGTCTCGGCATCCGTGATCGCGAAGTTCGTGAGTGTCCCATCGGCCCAACCCTCGCGGCACAGGCGGATGTAGGCGCGGGCGTCGGCCCGCGTGTAGGGCGAGGGGATG
>JBKPGE010000275.1:0-7826 GCA_046729215.1 Actinomycetota bacterium
ATGAACGTCCGCTTGACGGTGTCATTGGCCCACGGCCCGCCACACGACCCGTTGTCGGTCGTGCTCACCACGAAGGTGAGCTTCCCATGCGTCGCTTTCGGCTTCGTGCCAGGGCTGGGTTCGCCAGTGCGGCGACGACGAACACCAGCGCCCGAGGAGCACCGTAGAAAGGATCAAGAATCGTTTCACCAGTCTCTGCCTCCTTTGGTTTCCGTCCCTGCGTTGTTCCCAGCTGGACCCGAAAAGAGGCGCTGAGCGGATCTTAGGAACTCTTTGCAAGCGCCGAGCGCGCCGCGTAGTAGCCGCATAGCCCGTGTACGCCGCCGCCGGGGGGTGTCGAAGATGAGCAGATGTAGACGCCGTCGATCGGTGTCGAATACGGGTTCAGCCGGATCGCCGGGCGTGTGTAGAGCTGGAGAAGGTCCTGCACACCGCCGTTGATGTCGCCGCCGACGTAGTTCTCGTTCTCGCGCTCGACCTCCGCTGGCCCGCGCGCGCTCCGTTCTAGGATGCGCTCGCGGAATCCGGGCGCGAACCGCTCGAACTGGGCCTCAATCCTTTCGGTCATGTCCACTCGTGACCCGTTCGGCACGTGGCAGTAGGCCCACAAGGTGTGCTTGCCATCCGGCGCACGCGTCTCGTCGAACAGGCTCTGCTGCGCGGCGAGCACGTACGGGCGCTCCGGCGCCTCTCCGCGCCAAACCGCCTCCTCCGACGCCGCGATCTCCTCGAGCGTCCCGCCGAGATGCACGGTGCCTGCGCGCAGGCATTCTTCGGCTGCCCACGGGACAGGCCCGTCGAGCGCCCAATCGACCTTGAAGACGCCTGGCCCGTAGCGAAACCGCTGGAGCGCCCGGATGTACCGACCCGGCAGCCGGTGGCCGGCAACGCGGATGACTTGCCGCGGCGTGAGGTCGAGCATGGTCACACCCGTCCTGGGGAGCTCGTCCACCGAAGCGACGTGGCGTCCGGTCTCGATCGTGCCGCCCAGCGACCGGAGGTAGGACGCGAGGGCATCGGCGAGCCTCTGCGATCCGCCTCGCACGACGGGCCACCCGTGGCGGTGTCCGAGCAGTGCGAGAACGAGCCCGAAGGAAGCGGTCGGGATCCGGTGGAGGTTCTGGATCGAATGCGCGGCCAGTCCGGCGGAGAGGGCCCGCGCGGCCCGCCCGTCGAACCTCGACGCGAGGCCGACGGCCGAGCGCAGGCCGAGCGCCGCGAACCGAGCGGCCGCGAAAGGATGGCGCGAGATTGGGCTCCGGCCGAGGAGAAACGGCTCGAGCAGGTCGCCGCGGTCGACGAGAGGCGCCATGAGCTCCCGATAGGCCTCCGCGTCGGGGCCAAGGCCGGCGGCGGTCTCTTCGACGGAGCGCTCGAGCATGACAGCCGTCCCGTCGTCGAGCGGATGCGCAAGAGGAGCAGGTGGGTGGAGGAGGTCGAGACCGTGCCGGGCGAGCGGCAGCTCGCGAAAGCAGGGCGAACCCGCCGCGAGCGGATGGACGGCCGAGCAGACGTCGTGGAGAAACCGGGGTAGCGTCAGCTCAGCCGAACGAACACCACCGCCGACCGTTTCCGCAGCCTCGAGCACGAGGACGGAGCGCCGGGCCCGGGCAAGCGTGATCGCCGCCGCGAGCCCGTTCGGGCCCGAGCCGACAACCACCGAATCAGGCTCCGCTACAGGTTCCCTCGGAGGGCTTGTTCGCGCTCGATCGACTCGAAGAGCGCCTTGAAATTGCCCTCACCGAACGTGGTCGCCCCGTGGCGCTCGATCACTTCGAAGAAGAGGGTGGGCCGATCCTGAGCCGTCTTCGTGAAGATCTGCAGCAGGTAGCCGTCCTCGTCGCGGTCGGCGAGGATGCGTAGCCGCGCCAGGTCCGCGTAGTCCTCGCTGATCTCGCCAACGCGATCCTCGACCTCGTCGTAGTACGTCTCCGGCGTGTCGAGAAAGAGCACGCCTCGCTCCTTCATCGCCTCGACCGTTCCGACGATGTCGCTGCTCTGCATGGCGATGTGCTGGACGCCGGGGCCGCCGTTGAACTCGAGGTACTCCTCGATCTGGCTCTTGCGCTTGCCCTCTGCGGGCTCGTTGATCGGGAACTTGATCTTCCCGCTGCCGTCCGCCATCACCTTCGACATGAGCGCGGAGTACTCCGTCTGGATCTGGTCGTCGCCGAAGTGGACGATGTTCGTCATGCCGAAGACCCGCTCATAGAACTCGACCCAGTGGTTCATACGGCCGAGCTCGACGTTGCCGACGACGTGGTCGAGCAGGATGAGGCCGACGCCCGCCGCGGGCTGTCCGTTGTCCACGGTTGAGCGAAAGCCGGGGAAAAACGGCCCCGCATAGCCGTCGCGGTTCACGAAGGTGTGGATGATCTCGCCGTAGGTGGCAATCGAGGCGATCTCGATCTGGCCGAACTCATCCTCCAGCCACTTCGGCTCCTTGACGGCGCGGGCGCCGCGCTGGATTGCCTGGCGGTAGGCCTCCGTCGCGCTCGGCACCTGCAGCGCCACGACCTTTGCGGCATCACCGTGGCGACACGCGAACTGGGTGATCTCGCTGTCGGCACGCACTCCGCTCGTCATGACGAGCCGGATGTCCCCTTGGTCGAGCACGTATGAGGCGCGATCCCGGACGCCCGTCTCCGGGCCGGCGTAGGCGGTCCGGGTGAAGCCGAAGGCGTTCTCGTAGAAGTAGGCGGCCTGCTTCGCGTTCCCGACCCAGAACTCGACGTGGTCCCAGCCGGTCAACGGCATGAAGTCGGTCGCGCTCATCGGTCGCATCTTAGATCGAGTTCTCGTGAAGCCCACGCGAGTGCGACTTCGAGCTGCGCCCGCTGGGCCTGCCGGACCTTCGGGGCCGTCGGCGGGGGTGGTAGGCCGACGCGGCTGGCCCACAAACCGGCGAGCAAGGCGGCGAACCCTCCGCCGCCGGGGAGGATCGTCCCCGGCTCGGGACCACACTCGAGGCGCAACGACGGAAGCCACGCGGCTACATCGAGCTCGGGGTTTCCTCTGCAGGCCTGGTTCCAGTCCACGAGGACGGCGCCTCGTTCGGTCAGGCAGACGTTGTCACTTCGGACGTCGAGGTGCAGGAGCGCGTCGCCGTCGACGCGGGCGGTTTCTGCCGCCTCTCGAAGCACCGGCAGGGAGGCGTCGAGCCATTCGCGGGAGCACATGCGTATCGCGAGAAACGGCTCGGGATCGCGCTCGACCTCGGCCCATCCGGCTGTGAGCCAGTCCCGATCGACGGGCTCGAGCCATTCCGGCGACTCGCGTGCCGCGAGGGCTGCGAGCGTCTGCCTTACGGCGTCGATGGAGTCGCCGTCCCATGGCGGCGGCCACCGGCCTCGAAGGTCCTCGATAACGAGAATCGGCGGCTCCCCGTCGTCTGCACCGTGGAAGGCAGGCATGAACGGTGCTTGCAAGGAACGGTAGACACGGATCTCGTCACGGAGGAACTGGCTCGTCAACTCTTCGGTGCCCGCTTTGACGAAGACGGAGAGGCCGTCATCGAGCTCGGCGACCGCGTGGTAGGCCGCCGTGTAGCCGCCGCCTTCGATCCCCTCGAGGGAGACCACGCGGCGGCCGAGCAGGCGGGAAACCCGTTCCGCGATCATGCCGACTCCATCGCCGGTCGACGTCGCGCGAGCAGTAGCGCGGCGCCGATCGTGATCCCACCGGCGATCTGCACCCAGGTGAGCTGTTCCGAGAGCAGCACGACGGCGAAGACCGCCGCGAGGAAGGGCTGAAGGTTTGTAACGAGCGTCGCGCGCGAGGGGCCGACGCGGTCGATCGCCGTGAACCAGAGAACATTCGTTAGGACGAGCGGTCCGAGCACCGCGAACGCGAACGCCGCCCAGACGAGCGCGCCGAGATCCCAGCGCTGGTCGGCGAGCTGCGGGAGGGCGGTGAGGATCAGGGGCGCGCAGCCGACGAGAAGCGCACCGGCGCTGATTCGCCACACCGAGTAGCGGCGGAGCAGCGGGACAATTGCGACGGAATAGGCACCCCACGTCGCCGCCCCAATGAAGGCGAGCACGTCACCGGTGAAATTCCCCGAGAAGCCGCCGCCGGACCCGGCCGCAACGAGGATGACGCCCACGAACGACAGGGCAGCCGCGATCCAGAAACGCCGGTGCAGCCGCTCGATGCCGAGCGCATAGGCGAAGATCGCGGTCACGATCGGCAGGCTGCCGAAGATCAGCGCCGTCGTGGAAGCGTTGGTCAGGTCGATTGCGTAGACAAACGCGACCTGGTTCAGGTAGATGCCGACGATTGCGGCCGCCGCCAGCAGCGCCGCGTCGCGAGGGCGGAAGGAAAGCGAGCGCTCGAGCCCGTAGGTCACGGACGAGACGACCAACGCCGCCGCGCCGAAACGCGCGGCCGAGTAGGCGAGCGGCTGGAACCCGTGCGTCAGTGCGTACCGCGTCACCGTAAAGTTGAACGCCCAGATCGAGACGGTCGCGAGCAGCATCAGCTCCGCCGCGCTGATCCGCCTCACGCTGCGACCCTACCGCGCTTCGTTCCGCCCCAAGTAACAAGTTGTTACCAGCGCCTCCGCTCGTCCTCGGCGCTGACCGACTCGGAAGAGCGGTAGGTTTCGCTCCGTGGAGCGAGAGCCGACGAAGGACGACATCGACGCGCTGGTCGGTCCGGCGACGCCGCACTTCGCCTATCAGCTCCGGGCGCGTGTACGTGAGCTGATCGAAGGGCTTCCGGAAGATCATCCGGTCCGCCGCCACGGCGAGAAGAAGATGGAGCTCCTCGACCGTCTCGGCTACGCGTCGACGAAGGCAGAGGATCTTCCCGGCGAGCCGCGCGAGAAGAGCCTCGGGTGGGAGAAGATTCCGAGCTCCGCGCCGGCGACCAACCCCCTCCCACGCCGCTGATGGAGTTCCAGGGGGCGTCGGTGCTCGTCACCGGCGGCTCACGCGGGATCGGAAAGGCGATCGCCCTCCGTTTCGCCGAGCTCGGCGCCGCGCGCGTCGCGATCGGCTATCTGCGGAACGATCGTGCAGCAGAGGAGACTGCGGAGGAGCTGCGGTCGGCCGGCGCTGAGTCGGTGTTGTTGCGGGGGAACGTGGCTTCGGGTCGTGTGCTCGGCGAGGCGGCGGAGTCGGGTCCATGGAACGTGCTCGTCCACAACGCGGCGACGGGCGTCATTCGTTCGGCGCTGGAGACCGAGGACAAGCACTGGGACTGGACGATGAACGCCAATGCGCGTGCGCTGCTCTCGCTGACCCGGTCTGTGGCGCCGTCGATGCCGACCGGATCATCGATCGTGGCGCTTTCTAGCCTCGGCTCGGTTCGGGTGATGGAGAACTACGTTCTCGTCGGGACGTCGAAGGCGGCGCTCGAGGCGCTCGTTCGCTATCTCGCAGTGGAGCTGGCGCCACGGGGCGTGCGTGTGAACGCGGTCTCGGCGGGGGTGGTCGAGACGGGAGCGCTCGACCATTTCCCGAACCGAGAGGAGATGCTCCGGATGGCGCACACGCGGACGCCGGCCGGCCGGATGGTCGAGCCACGGGACGTCGCCGAAGCCGTTGCGTTCCTCTGCTCGCCCGGTGCGGAGATGATCCGCGGCCAGACGCTGATCATCGACGGCGGCTACTCCCTGCTCGCGTGAACGTGGAGCTGCTCGGGAGGCTCAGGATGCTGCCGGACGTCGAAGAGCGGCCGTCGCAGTTCCACGGCGAGCCCGCGTTCTGGATTGACGGCCGAGAGTTCGTCCACTTCCACGGAGATCAATGGATCGAGCTTCGCCTGACCGGGAAGCTGATCAACCGGCTGGACGACGACCGCGCGATGCGCCGGGCACGAACTTCCGATTGGGTGATGGTAGAAACGCGTCACATCGACCTGGTCGTCGACCTGGCCCGCCAAGCGCTGGAGGCGAACCGGCGGGGCCGGCGTCAGACGCGGACGCCGTAGATGTCTGAGACTTTGGACTTCAGGTAACGCAGGTACGGCTCCGCGTCGAGCGTGCCGCCGACGATGCGCCGCAGCATCTCCTCCGGCGGTAGACGCCTCCCCCACCGATAGAGCTTGTCCGTCAGCCACTCGCGCAGCGGGCCGAACTCGCCCGCCTCCATCTGCGCATCGAGGTCCGTTAGATCTTCTCGCGCCGTCTCCCAGATCTGAACCGAGGCGATCGTCCCGAGCAGATACGTGGGGAAGTAGCCGAACGAGCCGGCCGACCAGTGCACGTCCTGGAGGACGCCCTTGGCGTCGTCGGGCACATCCACATCGAGGTACTCCTTCATCTTCGCGTTCCAGGCCTCGGGAAGATCCTCGAGCGCCAGCGCCCCCGCAATCAGCTCCTGCTCGAGCTCGTAGCGCAGGATGATGTGCATGCCGTACGTCACCTCGTCCGCCTCCACGCGGATGAAGGACGGCTCGATCCGGTTGACCGCCCGCCACCACGCCTCGTCGGCCACGCCGCCCAGCTCCTCCGGGAACAGCTGCTGCAGCTTGGGGAAGAAGTAGCGCCAGAACGGGCGACTCCGGCAGACGAGGTTCTCCCAGAGGCGGCTCTGCGACTCGTGCAGCACCATCGAGTTCAGCTCGACGAGCGGCGTCCGGTCGAGCTTGCGGTCCACGCTGAACTCGTAGATCCCGTGCCCGAACTCGTGCGTCGTGTGGAAGATCGACTCGAGGTCGGTCTCCGAATATCTCGTCGTCAGCCGGATGTCGTCGAGCGCGATCGAGGTCGCAAACGGATGCACCGTCGGGTCGAGCCGGAACGCCTCCGACGAGTAGCCGAGAGGCTCGAGGATCTCGCGCGCAAACAGCTCCTGCTTCTCGACCGGGAAGTGCCCGTGAGCGAAGCTCGTGTCCACCTGCTCCGCCCCGCCAACTTCCCGGAGCAGCGGAATCAGCTCTTCCTTCAACCGCGCGAAGATCGCGGTGATGTCCTCGCTCCGCGCATCCTCCTGGTAGTCGTCCAGGAGGATGTCGTACGGCGACTTGCCTGAGTCGGCGAAGCATTCGATGTACTGCTGCTTCAGCTCGAGGTTCCGCCGCAGATACGGCAGAAACGCTTGGTAGTCGGAGTTCTGCCGCGCATCGGCCCAGGCCGGGACCCCGAGCACTTCCGCCCGCGTGATCTCGGCCCGCAGCTCCGCCGGAATATTCCGCGCCTTCTCCCAGTCGCGCCGCGTGACGCGGAGCAAGGCGGCGTCAACCGACTCGGGATCGAGCCCGCGCTCGTACTCGCCCAGCGAATCGAGCAGCTCGCCCATCTCGTCGGACACGAACAGCTCGTGGGCCAGCCGGTCGACGGTCGCGATCTGCTCCGACCGAGCCGGGGTGCCCGCCGGAGGCATCATCGTCTGCTGATCCCAGCCGAGGAGCCAGCCGGCGCGGTGGAGGTCGTGCAGAACGCCAAGCCGCTCCCGCAGCTCGGCCATGCGCTGCTCACTCATCGGGCCGTCAACGCCCCATGGTGTAGACACCGGACGGGTTCCACAGCAGGAAGCCGCCCGTCTTCCAGCGCCTAGCCGCCCGGATCTGCTCGCGGACTTTCTGGATCGTCGTCGTCCCGCCGAGGGTGAAATCCTCGAGCCACGGAATCAGCTTCGCCTTCCCGCCCCGCATTTGCCGGCGGAAGTCTCGCAGGGATCGGCCGACCGTGCGGCCGGGAGTCGCGCTGGGATCGGCCAGGCTGTACTCGCCCGAGCCGTAGTGGGAGGGATAAGTCATCGGATAGATCGCGTCGACGATGCGGGCCAACCGCCTCGGTGACTGACCGATCCCCAGGTTCCGCGCCGCGGATAGCCCGAAGACGTCGACCGAGACGCGGGCATCCAGGGGCCGGAGCCGGT
>JBKPGE010000276.1:0-5769 GCA_046729215.1 Actinomycetota bacterium
GCGTGCCGAAGGCGCCGTTCACATCGGTCTTGGCGAGACGGTCCGCAAGAACAGATGGGGGCGCGATCGAAAGTACGTCGTCGCCTTCCTGAGCAGCGGATCCGCGCAACAGCCGTTGGCCGAGTTCGTCGCGGTTGACGAATATGAGGAGACGCGCGAGCTCGTCGCCGTCATCCGTGGGAGCGACGGGGGGCGGCGAATGTACGGCGCCGGCGACGCACTTCCGCGGGTCTACAAGGAACGCTTTCGAACTCAGATGTACAGCCAGCGGGTCGTCTATCCGGGCGTCTGGAACAAGGTCGCCGTCGTCGCGCGCGAGGACGACGACGAAACGATGCTCAACCATGCGCTGATCCAGAGCCGGCGGCGCTACGGGAGGTAGCAGGAGTCGCCGTCTAGCTCGACCGCCGTCGGAAGCTACCTTCCCAGTCGATCATCTAGGGAGCAGGCGGACCAGGTGGGCCAGGTGGGCCTTGCGGACCCCTGCACTACGTCCGGCGCTCCACACAACGTAGACGAGTCCGCCGATCACGACGATAACAGCGACCGCGAAGGCCACGATCGCGACGGTGGAGGTGGCTAGGACCACGGCGCGATTTTATCGAGCGGGATCGCCTGGCTCGCGAACCTCGTCTCGCGCGCCACCTCGGCCAGCGCGAATCGAAGGCGCCGTGCTGTCTGGGAATTTGCGAGTATCCGCCAAGCGCGGTGGGCGCGTCTCTCCGAGGAGGGACAATGGGTGCACGGGACAAGTTGAGGAAAGTCGTCAGCCACGTGCGCGAGCGTTTCCGATCTCACGGCCCCGACAGCTACTTCCAGTACAAACGGAGGCGTGAGCGCGAGCGCAAGCAGGCAGAGCGCGGGCGCGATGACGCAGAGCGCTCTGCTGAGCGAGAGCGCGAGCAGGCAGAGCGGGGCCGTGAGTACGCCGAGCGCTACGCGGCCGAGCGCACAGCCGAGGAGCCGCAGACGGGCCCGCGTCGGGATCACACGAGCAAGCCTGACTGAGCCCTGACGTTCAATCTGTCTCGCCCAGCCCAACCGTTTGCTGGGTTCGCGCCCCACGGTTGGCTCCCGAAGTTGCGTCGCGGTCGCGGGGAGGGCCACCATGCCAATCGAGACACAGCGCCGTGGCGTCGTCGCGTAGCTGGCCTCTGCTTGCCTGGAGGACCGCCTGGGTGAGGTGCTGTACTGCCTCGCGCGGGTGCATGCTCATGCTGGCGGTCAGGATGGCGGCGATGTTCATGCGCGCGGCGTCCCCGTAGGGTTCGCAAATTCAGGCGGCCTCGTATTCGTGGATGAGTCCGCCGAGGAGGTCGCGGCGGTGTAGGTGATCAGTCGCGTTCGGCCGGGCTGGTTCGCGCCCATTCGGTGGTACGAGCCCGATCGCGCGGTGTGGCCTGTGCTCGTTGTAGTGGCCGCGGTAGATGCGGAGCACATGCTCGAGCTGGCGGCGGCCGAGGATCAGGATTCGGTCGAGGCAGTCGGCGCGGAGGGTGCGTACCCATCGTTCGGCATGGGCGTTCGCGTTCGGGGCCTGGACCGGCGTACGGATCACCCTCATGCCTTCGCTCCGGAACACCTCGTCGAAGGTGTGGCTGAACTTGGCGTCTCGGTCATGGATGAGAAACCGGAATGGCTGCTCGTCGCCGAGCTGCATCACGAGGTTGCGCGCCTGCTGGGCGACCCAGCGACCGTCCGGACTCGAGCTGCAGGCGACGTGCTCGATCCGTCGGGTCGCCAGCGAGATGAAGAACAGGACGTAGATTCGCTGTAAGAACGCGGTCTCGACGGTGAGAAAGTCGCAGGCGAGCACGCTCGCCGCCTGCGCTCGCAGGAAGCCTTGCCACGAGGAGCGCGTTCGCTCTGGCGCCGGCCGGAGACCCGCATCCAGCAGCACCTTGCGCACCGACGTCGGCGAGACGCCGATGCCGAGGCCCTTGAGCTCGCCGACGATCCGCTTGTAACCCCAGTGCGGGTTCTCGCGGGCGAGACGCAGGATCAGCTCACGGAGCGAGCGCCCGAGCGGCGGTCGCCCTGCCTTTCGATGCGAGTACGTCCAGCGGCGCGCGACAAGCTGGCGGTGCCAGCGGAGCAGTGTGTCGGGCTTGACCGCGAGGTTCGTCCAAGCCGTTCGCGGCACTGCGCGACTGAGCGCGGCGAACAGCGCCCGATCAGCCCGGGTCAGCCTCGGCCGAGCCGACTGACGCCGAAGAACCGCGAGCTCGTGACGCAGGAGCAGGATCTCCAACTCCTTCGAGCGACGCGGCCGCGCCAGCAACCACACCAGCGCGAACAGATTCCGCACCACGAGATAGACGAATGTCCAGAGCAAGCAGCCCCTCCTCGACCGACGGCAAGAGCCTGGAACCTAACGAGCCGGACGCCCCACCGAGAGCCGCGGAAGAGTTTGCGAACCCTACGGGTCGACGGTTCGAGTCCGTCAGAGGGCTCTGCAAAAGACCCGCACACAGGGGCTTTTTGTTTCGGATTCATTTGCACAATCTCCAGCGTGCGGCAGGTATGGAGCCGTTTATGGAGCTTTCAGGTCCAGAACGCTCCTTTTGCTAGCCGTGCCCGCCCGCTGGCGAGGCCTTCCGACGCCGCCCGAACGCACGTCGCAGGTTCATAGCGGGGGCGCGATATGGACCCATTAGCGACGTTGCGATTGTGGTTGAGTCGCGGGCGCCCTGGCCCGGACGTGCTTCACGAAGTCCTTGAGCGCGCTCGCGAGCCCGTCGCTGGGGCGGCGGAGGATGTCGCCGTGGTGCTGTCCTGATGCAACGTAGAGCCGCGGATCATGAGCCGCCCTGATCTGCGCCTCGATCGTGGCCTCGTCCAGATACGGGGCTCCGTCCCACGGCGCGTCCGCGTGGACGACCAGCACCGGCACCGTCACGCGTGAGAGGGCGCCCAGCGCGTCCGCGCGCGCGACCGACGCCCACTCAGCGGCGAGCGCTTCGCGCAGGCCGCGCCGGCGCAGCATGCCGTTTGGCAGGGGAGCGAGCTCCATCCGGTCGCTGCGCTCGAGCCAGCGTCTCCAGGGCGAGTCCTCGGGCTCGGCGAGCCAGCGACCGTGATACTCGTCGAAGGCGGTGAACCGCTGCTCAAGTGAAGCGCCGAACGCCTCCACGACGAACGAGGCGCCCTCGACGAAACGGCGGTCGCCGACGACGGCATCGAAGAGCACCAAGCCGCCGACTCGATCGCCCGCGGCTTTGGCGGCGAACGTTGCGATCGCGCCCCCGATCGAGTGGCCGAGCAGGATCGGTCGCTCGAGCCCGAGGGCGTCCATCAGCTGGAGCACGTCGTCCACGTGCTCTTCGACGCCGTAGCCGGTCGGCGGCTTATCCGAGAAGCCGTGTCCGCGCAGATCGACCGCAACGAAGCGCACATCGGGCGCGAGCCGCTCGCCGAGCGCCGTCAGGCCGTAGGCGTGTCCGGCGGAGCCGTGTATCGCGAGGATCGGCGGCTCCTCGCCCGGCCAGTCGACGACGTGCATCGTGATCTCCTCCAGCGGGACGAGCTCGTCGAGCGGCAGGCCCCGCCCGGCCGGCCGCCGGGTCTCGTAGCGAAGCGCGAGCTCCCGCCGTGGCTCGGCATGAAGCTCGGTGCGGACGATGCGCTGATACCGGTCATATGCGTGCCGCGCCTCGTCCTCCCGTCCCGCCGCCTCGCTCGCTTGCACGAGCAGGACGTGTCCCTCCTCGAGATACGGATCGAGCTCCGTCAGTCGCCGGAGCGACGGGATCGCATCCGCTGCGTGGCCGCCGGCGAGCGCAGCGCGCGCGTGCGCGACCGCCGCGCGACGAAACGTGCGGCGGAGGTCGTCCTCTTGGACGTAGAGCCAGTTGTCGAAGTCGGCCGACGCGGCAACGTGGAGCCCGGCGCAGAGGTCGCCCCCGTACAGCGCGAGCGTTTCGGAGGCATCAGGCGCAGCCGGGTCGCGGAAGATCCGCCGCGCTCCCGAACGAAACGCCGCAACATCGGTGGGAACGCGAACCGAAACGGCGTTGCGCTCGACGACCAGCGCGTCGGGCAGGCGGGCCCGGAGGTAGCTCAGGTGCCAGCGAAGGCTGTCGCGTGGATCCGCGGCTCGGTGGAACAGGAGCTCGGCGAGTACCTGACGCCCCACGGGCCTTTCGCCGAGCGCGACTCGCGCGAGCAGCGCCAGCGCCTTCGGCCGCAGCTCGAGCGGCTTGAGGCCTTTCGCCGTTGCGACCGCGGGCGGGCCGAGCAGGCACAGCATGGACGGATTATCGGAGGACCGTGTGCGCGAACGTGTGCGCCCTCGCCCGGCCCTACCCTCGAATCTCCGGTACACGGCCGAAAGGAGCTACCGATGCGGAAGCTTTGGCTGCCCGCTCTGCTCGGAGTCGCCGCGGGCGCGCTCGCGACAGTCGCCGTCGCGGACCCGGGCACGCACAGCAAACTCACTGCGATCGCGGGCCAGGGAGCCGGGATCGTCGAAGTGGCGCCGACGGCGCACGACGTAGCCGGCCCGGACACCTTCGACGTTCAGGGCACAGTCAATGTGCATGGCGCGGCTCCGAGCACGACCTTCACGGTTTTGCGCCGCGTCGACCTCAACCCGGACGGCGTCTGCACCGGCGCGACCTGGCTCACGCTGCCACCGCCAAACGAGCCGGCGCTGACGACGTCGAACGGCGGCGCCGGAGCATTGCACTTCGAGATCTCGCGCGGCGCCCCGTTTACGGACGGCGTCCGCTTCGACGTGCAGTGGCGGCTCGTCGGCAGCGACGGCTCCGTCCTCGAGAGCGACTGCTTCACCGTCACGGTGAAGTAGCCGTGCACCGGCCGCTCGCCCATCGGTCGCGGTGGGCGAGCGGCCGATGCTCAGATGACAGTCGCAGGTTCATATCGCCCTGCCAAGGAAAACCCCCGCAAATGCGGGGGCCCGATAGCGGGGGCACGATATGGACCCATTAGCGACCAATTGATCGCCGTTGAATCGCTAGTGGAGTGGCTCTCTTAGCGCAACCGAAGGTCGCGGGTTCGAGCCCCGTCACTCCCATCTCGAAACCGGATCGGACCAGAAGTTCGCAAGCCGGTTGCGCTCTCGTCCGCTCAGCCCGCTGAGCGTCCGCTTCCGCTCAGCTCGAACGCCTTGCCCCGAGCTCCTCGAAGCGAAGCCTCACGCGCCATAGTCTCCCACGACGATCCACCGACGCCTACAGCCGGCCGCGCGCAAACGCGCGCGCCGCACGAGCCCCGCTCGCGAAGCTAGTCCTCTCCGGCGCAGTTGAGGGAGTTTGAGAGAAGCCGGGGCTTCCCTCCGACTCCCTCGTCGGTTACGCCGTTGCGATGCTGGCGGCGAGCTGGAGCTCGAGCTCCTCGATCGCGAGCTCTCTCATCCGGAACTTCTGGACCTTGCCGGTAACGGTCATCGGGAATGAGTCCACGAACTTCCAGTAGCGTGGGATCTTGTACGTCGCGATCCGGCCCTGGCAGGTTGCGCGGAGCTCGTCCGCGCTCAGCGACACGCCGTCGCGGAGCTTGACCCAGCCTATGACTTCCTCGCCGTAGCGCTCGCTCGGAACGCCGATCACGTAGGCCTCGCTGACGCCGTCGATCGTCAGCAAGAACTCCTCGATCTCGCGTGGGTAGCAGCCCGACGTGGAAGTTCCTAAGCCCACCCGTCCCCGTCCCGCCGCCGTTCAACGTGACCACTGTCTACTTCATCGGGCCGGGGAACGTGCTGATCCAGCTGACGCAGAAGAACACGAGCGGGGCCGCAGACGGCTAGGC
>JBKPGE010000277.1:0-22611 GCA_046729215.1 Actinomycetota bacterium
TCCACCCAGAGCTTCGTCGTAGTCGTCCCGAACATCTCCGTCAACGTGCCGCTGACCGGCTTCCGCCTGACGCCGCCGGAGGGCGTCGACGTCGAGGCCGAGGAAGACCCTGACTGGTCGACGACGACGGAGGGTCGAACGCTCGTGTGGACCGGCGAAGGAGTGCCGAGCGGCGAGGAAGCCCGCTTCAGTTTCCAGCACTGCTGCCGGACAGCGGCGTGGACGTCACCTTTCAGGCCGAGGAGAGCTATCCGAGCGTGCCGCGCAGCGGACTGTTTCCCCTGGAAGTCGCGTTGGCGGGCGCAGCGACAGGTGAAGGCTCTTCCTCGAGCCAGCCACTCATCGTCGGGCTGATCGGGGGCGGCCTGCTGGCCCTCGCGATCCTTGCAGCGCTCCTTCTCCCCGGCTCAGAACGCCGTAGCATGTGTTCCATGAACGGCCGCTTGTCGTGGGTTTTGACGGCGCCTTTGCTCGCCCTAAGCCTCCTCGCGGGTCATTCACTCGGCTACCGGTGGGCCGTTGCGGATCCGCACGCCCGAGCACATCTCCTCGAGGAAAGCGGCCACGGCTACTTCACCTATGCCCCGCTCCTCATCGCCGTCGGCTTCACGCTCATCGCCGCGGCCTTGGCCATGCGCATCCGTGCCGCAGCCCGCGGCGACCGCATGGGCGAATCCCCGCCGTGGGTCCTCGCCCTCCTGCCGCCGATGGCGTTCGTCGTCCAGGAGCTCGCAGAGCGACTGCTCCACTCCGGTCACGTTCATTGGGCAACGCTGGCCGAGCCAGCAGTTCTGATCGGCCTCGTGCTGCAGCTTCCGCTCGCAGTCATCGCGCTCGGCCTGGCCTGGCTCCTAGCCCAGGCCACGGACCAGCTCGGCCAGGCAATCGCCGACAGACCGAGGAATCGCCCGGCCGGGATCGCACTCCCGAGCGCGACCGACGATCCGCTTCTGCCGGCATTCGCAGTCTCCACTCAGGGCTGGAGCCAGCGCGGCCCGCCGTCCCCCTCCTTCTGAGCAGTAGGGCCGCATCCGAGCAGGCGGCCCGAGTCGAAGAAGAAGGAGCGAATGAGAATTAGAGCGAGCTATCTCGCCGCAGTGCTGATCACGGCGCTCGCCGTTGTACCGACGGCGTCTGCGCACGCGATCCTACTCTCGACGACGCCTGGGAACGACTCGGTGGTCGAGGCTGCGCCGAAATCAGTCGCCCTGCGCTTCAACGAGCCGGTGGAAAGCGCGTTCGGGTCGGTCCGGATCTACGACCCTCAGGCGAAGCGAGTCGACAACGACCGGATCACCCGACCGAACGAGAGGACCGTCGAGTCGGGGATCAACGGCCAGCTTGCAGACGGGACGTACACCGTCACATGGCGCGTCGTCTCGGCCGATTCGCATCCGGTGTCGGGTGCGTTCGTCTTCCATGTCGGCCATCCCAGTGCGAATGCAGGCGGCGTCGCGGCTCAGGTGCTCGGTGGCGGAACCCCCCGAAGCGTCGACGTCCTCTTCACAATCGTCCGCTTCTTCGACTTCGCGTTGATTCTGCTCGTCATCGGCGGCGCTGTCGCGCTCGCCTATCCGCTGGAGTCCGCCGGCTCGAGACTTCGAAGCCGGCTCCTGGTCGTCCTCGGCGTGTGGGCGGGACTACTCGCCGTGGTCGCACTTACCGGGATCGTTCTGCAAGGAGCAAAGGGCGGGGGCTTTGGGCTTTCGGAAGCCGTCACCTGGACGAGTTTCAGAAGCGTCCTGGACACGAGGTTCGGCAAGGTCTGGCTGCTTCAGGCCGGGCTCGCAGCAGCCGTTGGACTGCTCGCGTTGCTTGCGAGAAGGAGAACCAGCGGCCGGTTAGCCACGCTGCTCGTCGCTCCGGCGCTGGTTCTTGCGGCGACGCCGTCGCTCTCCGGGCACGCAAGCGTCAGAGGCGGCCTGACGCTCGTTGCCGACATCGTTCACGTCGCCGCGGCAGCTGTTTGGACGGGAGGACTCGCCTTCGTCGTTATTGCACTCCTCGCCGCGGGCGCCGACCGCTGGCCGCTCGCTGCGCAGGCAGTCCCGCCGTTCTCCCGCCTCGCCGTCGTTTCCGTCGCCGCTTTGCTCATCGCCGGAACATACAACGCGTACGAGGAGGTCGCAGCGTGGCGCGGGCTCTGGGAGACGACCTATGGACTGCTGCTGCTGGCCAAGATCGCGCTCGTTCTTCCGGTGCTCGCGCTCGGCGCGTACAACAATCGGTACGCCGTTCCTCGGCTTCGAAAAGCCGTCGCGTCGGTAGCCGAGCGGCGTCGCTTTCTTCGGATGGCCGGGGCCGAGCTCGCAATCGTCGTCGCCGTCGTCGCCGTGACCTCGGTGCTCGTCACCGAGCCGCCTGCACGAGCAAGCGTGGCTCCCACCGGCCCCTATGCGACCACGGCCTCACTCGGCCGCCTGGAAGCGAACGTCGTCGTCGACCCGGCGAAGACGGGACTCAACGCCATTCACCTTTACCTAACGGATCGATCTGGGCGGCCGGCAGACGTCGCCGAGCTCGAGGTCTCAGCGTCGCTTCCGAGCGAGCACGTCGGGCCCCTGCGCTTCACGGCCCACCGACTGGCGCCCGGTCACTACGCCGTCCATGGAGCGCAATTCCCCCTCGCCGGCGACTGGCAGCTTCGAATCGAGGCGCGCCGGGGCGAGTTCGAGGCGCTCACCAGGACGGTGTCCATCCCGATCAGAAAGGGCCCCTGATGCTACGACGCACCATCGTTCCTCTCGTCGGCGCTGCGCTGATCCTCGCCCCGGCCGCTGCCGCTCACGTGACCGTCAACCCGGACGCTGTTGTCGCGGACAGTTTTGCCCGCTTCGACATCCGCGTCCCGAACGAACGAGAGACCGCCTCAACCACGAAGCTCGCCGTGAAGCTGCCGAAAGGCCTCGTCGAGGTCAGCTTTCAGCCGAAGCCGGGCTGGAAGCGCTCCGTGACGATGGAGAAGCTCGACACGCCGGTCACGCTCGAGGGCGAGACGATAACCGAACAAGTCGGGACCGTCACCTGGCAGGGCGGGACGATCGCGCCCGGAGAGTTCGACGAGTTCGGCCTGAGCGCCAAGGTTCCCAACGAGTCCGGCGCGAAGCTGACTTTCCCCGCAGTGCAGACGTACTCGAACGGCGAGGTCGTCCGTTGGATCGGCGCGCCGGATGCCGACGAGCCGGCGCCTCAGGTCACGCTCCTGGCAGCACCCGCGGCGGAGCCGACGAGTGACGGAAGCGACGACAGCCGCGCCAATCTCGCACTCGGCTTCGGGATCGCGGGCCTTGCTGTCGGGCTCGTAGCACTCGCAGTGACCTTCCTGCGCAGGCGCGCATGACCCGGATCGCGGTCGCCACGGCGCTTATCGCGCTGGTCCTCTGCCCTGCCGCCGCGGCGCACGGCGGCGGTGGGGCGCGCGGCTTCACTTCGACGGTGACCGCCGTCACGCCGCCGGCTCCGGGCCTCGAGGCGACGGTGCTTGAGAGCGACGACCGGATCGGGCTTCGGAACAAAACGGGAAAGACGATCGTCGTCTTCGGCTACCAGCGCGAGCCGTACCTGCGACTGACGTCCGATGCCGTGTACCGCAATGCGCGCTCGCCGGCGACGTACCTGAATGACGACCG
Organism: Actinomycetota bacterium; assembly: GCA_046729215.1. Lineage (GTDB taxonomy): Bacteria > Actinomycetota > Thermoleophilia > Gaiellales > Gaiellaceae > JACDAN01. The sequence continues at coordinate 3,630 of JBKPGE010000277.1, forward strand.
CTACGGCCGCGTCCAGCTCCCCCATCAGGCGGAGCCGAAGGCCGCACCCGATTGGAAGCAAGTTGCGAACGAGCCCTACTACGAGTGGCATGACCACCGGATCCACTGGATGAGCCCAATCGACCCACCGCAGGTGCGCCGCGCAAAAGGCGTGCCTCACCACATCTTCGATTGGTCGGTGCCCATCCTCGTGGGCAGCCGGCCCTCGGCCCTGAAGGGAAGCCTGGACTACAAGCCTCCGCCGACGAGCCGTTTCCATGCGGTCTTCATCGTTCCGCTGGCCGCGCTCGCGCTGGGCGGCGCGGCGGCCTGGTGGTGGCGGCGGGCTAAACCGGCTTGACAGCCTTGACGATCGCGCCGTGCATCCCGTCGGCGACTTCGTGCGTGAACTCGACCGAGACGTCCGTGAAACTCGCGGCCTGGAGCCCAGCGACGTACTCAGCTCGGGACAACGCGCCGGCGATGCAGCCGATGTAGCTTCCGCGCTCGGCTCGCTCCTCGGCCGCGAGGCGATCTTCGGCGACGACGTCGGTGATCCCGAGACGGCCGCCCGGCTTCAACACTCGCCCCATCTCGGCGAGCACCGCCGGCTTGTCGACCGACAGGTTGATCACGCAGTTCGAGATGACGACGTCGATCGAATCCGCCGGCAGCGGGATCTCCTCGATCACGCCCTTCAGGAAGTGGACATTGGTCACGCCCGCCTCCTGCGCGTTGCGTCGAGCCAGAGCGAGCATCTCGTCGGTCATGTCGAGGCCGTACGCGACGCCCGTGGGGCCGACGCGCTTCGCCGACAGGAGCACGTCGATGCCTCCGCCCGAACCGAGGTCGAGCACGATCTCCCCCTCGCTGAGCTCCGCCACCACCGTCGGGTTGCCGCAGCCGAGTGACGCGAGCAGCGCCGCATTGGGCACCTCGACGCGCTGATCCGCTTCGTAGAGGCCTTCGCCGAACGCCTCCTCGCTTCCGTCGCAGGCGACGTTCCCGCAACAGCCGCCGTCTTCATCGCAGCCACAGCCGCCGGTTGACGCGGCGACCGCCGCGAGGGCATATCGCTCTCGAACCTGCTCGCGAAGCGTGTCCATCAAACGACCTCCGGAATCCGAACGAGTCCCTCGAGACGCGAGACCGCCTCGGGGTTGAGCGAGAAGTACGCCCACTTGCCACGCTGCTCGCGTTCGAGCAGCCCGGCGTCCGTGAGCTTCTTCAGGTGATGGCTGATCGTCGCCTGGGTCAACCCCAGCGCCGGGATGAACTCGCAAGCGCAGACGGGCGCCTCGCTTCGCGCGAGGAGGGTTACGACCTTCACGCGCGCGGGGTCGGCTAGAGCCTTGAAGAGGCCTGCCGCCGCGTCGGCCTGTGCGTCGTCGAGGCTTTCGCGACCGAGCGGAAGACAGCAGTCGATCACGTCGAGCGACTTCATATCGAAGTTCATCGTAACGATGTTTGTCGATATGTCAAGGCGGCCTATCCTCGAAGAGTGGACGCAGCGCTTCGTTTGCTCCAGCGCGCCCCGGCTCGAGTCCTGCTCAGCGTCGTGGCACTCGCGCTGGTCACAGGCCTCATCTTCGCGCTGGATCAGATCGCGCCCGTCCTCAGCCTCGGAGTGCTCTACGTCTTCGCCGTGTTGCCGGTGGCGATCGTCGGCGGCCTCGTCTATGCCGTCCCCGTGGCGATCGCGAGCATGCTCGCGTTCAACTTCTTCTTCCTGCCGCCGCGCCACAGCTTCGAGCTGACGGAATCGGAGAACTGGGTCACACTGGCCGTCTACCTCGTCACGGCAGTCGTGGTCAGCGAGCTTGCGGCGCGATCGCGGCGACGCGCAGCGGACGCTGAACAGCGAGCGCGGGAAGCGGCACTGCTCGCCGAGGTCTCGGCTGCGCTCCTCGAAAGCGAGCATGTCCAGAACGAGCTCCGTGGCATCGGCATGCGCGTCGCACGCGTGCTCGGAGCTTCGCGAGGGTCGATCGAGCTCGGCTCGCTTCGACGACCCGATGCCGGGGAATCGGCGTACGAGCTCCGCGCAGGCGACCGCCACGTCGGCCGGTTCTTCCTCCCGAACGACTCCCAACCGGATCCTGAGGTCAGCGGCCGCGTCTTCGGAGCGCTCGCCTCGCTGCTCGCGGTCGCTGTCGATCGAGAGCGGCTCGCGCGACGCGCGCTCGAGACGGAAACGCTCCGCCGCAGTGACGAGACGAAGACCACCATCCTGCGCGCAGTGAGTCACGATCTCCGCTCGCCGCTCACAGCGATCAGAGCGGCAACGGACGGGTTGACGACGGCTTCGCTCGAACTGGACGCCCACGACCGGGCCGCGCTGCTCTCCACGATCGACGCCGAAGCGAAGCGCCTCGAACGTCTGGTTGGAAACCTCCTCGACCTGTCTCGGCTCGAGGTCGGCGCCGCCGCGCCGCGCTTGGAGCTCTGGACGATCGAAGACCTCGTCGGCCGGGCACTCGCCGATCTGGGAGCGGCGGCCGAACGAGTTTCCGTGTCGATCGAGGACGATCTACCTCCTATCCGTGTCGACGGAACTCAGATCGAGCGGGTCCTCGTCAATCTGCTCGAGAACGCACTGAAGTTCTCGTCGCCGACGGATCCCGTCGCGCTCTCGGCCGAGCACACCGACGGCGACGTGATCGTGCGGGTGCTCGACGCCGGTCCAGGGCTGGCGGAGGAAGATCGCGAGCGCGTCTTCGAGCCCTTCGAGCGCGGAGCGGACGCGGGAACTCGAAGCGGCGCCGGACTGGGTCTAGCCATCGCGCGCGGATTCACGCACGCAAACGGAGGACGGGTCTGGGCGGAACCGGCTGACGCCGGGGGGACGTCGTTCGTCGTCGCTCTCCCCGCCGCCGCAGCAACCGGCTCGAGGTCGCCTGCGTGACGGGACAACGCGTCCTGGTCGTCGACGACGAGCCGCAGATCGTCCGCGCGCTGGAAACGACGCTCCGCGGCGCCGGCTACGAGGTCGAAACCGCCGCGACCGGCGAAGGGGCGCTTGCGCGGGCCGCAGCACGCGTCCCCGAGGCGGTCATCCTCGACCTCGTGCTCCCCGACAAGACCGGCATCGAGGTTTGTCGCGAGCTACGCGGCTGGACCCAGGTCCCCATCGTCGTCCTGTCGGCGGTGGGCGATGAACGCGAGAAGGTGGCCGCCCTCGACGCGGGCGCTGACGACTACGTAACGAAGCCCTTCGGGATCGAAGAGCTGCTAGCCCGCTTGCGGGCAGCCCTTCGCCGGATCGGGCCGCCCGGCGAGCCGATCGTCAGCATCGGGGAGCTGCGTCTCGATCTCGAGAACCGCGCTTTGCATCGCGACGGGGCGAGAATCCAGCTCACTCCGCACGAGTTCGCGCTCCTTCGTTTCTTCGCGCTCAACGAGGGCAAGCTGCTCACGCACCGGATGATCCTGCGCGAGGTCTGGGGCCCCGCGTACCAGACCGAGTCCCACTACCTGCACGTATACGTCTCCCAGCTTCGGCGCAAGATCGAGCGCGACCCCACCAGGCCGCGCTACCTCCTCACCGAACCAGGAGCCGGTTACCGCCTCGTCGATCCCGGTCCTGAGGCGTCTTGAGCGTTCTCTGAGCATCCCGGCCTCGATCCTGAGGCGGTGCTGAACACAGCGCTTCTAGCGTCGAAAGGTGCTGACGTTTCCGCTCCAAGAGCTTCGACGAGCGCGCTCGCGGAAGCGCCTTGCGCGCGCGGTGCGCAAGCACGCGCGCGCTGAATACGAGCACCGGCTCGAGGCGGGCGGAGTCGACGACATTGCATTGGAGGCCCGCACGAGCCTCTACGAAGCGCTCGCCGCCCAGCTCGAAGCACTCGACCAGCCGGCAACCGCCACAGGAACCGAGCGACTCAGCCACCTCGTGTCGGAGCGCCTCCCGCTGTTCGACTACGGGCCCTATTCGCGTGCGCGCGACGCCGAGCTCGAGTCGATCCTGGCCGAGATCGCCGGCGACGAGGAGCCGCAGTGAGCATCCAGGCAAACCCTGCCGCGGTCAAGCGAGCGCTGATCGGCCCGCCGCGAGCCACCGGAGAGATGCACGAGACCCTCCTCTCCAAGAAGCTCGCGCTGCCGATCTTCGCCTCCGACCCGCTCTCGTCGGTCGCCTACGCAACGGAGGCGGCGCTCGTCGTCCTCGTCGCCGCCTCCGCCGCATCGGCGCACCTGGTCCTTCCTATCTCGCTCGCGATCTCCGTCGTGCTCGCGATCGTCGTTGTCTCCTACACCCAGACGGTTCGCGCCTACGAGACGAGCGGCGGCGCCTACGTCGTGGCGAAAGAGAACCTCGGCCGACTGCCGAGCCTCGTCGCCGCTGCGGCGCTGCTCGTCGACTACGTCTTGACCGTCGCGGTCTCCGTCGCCGCCGGTGTGCTCGCGCTGACATCGGCGGCGCCTTCACTCGAGGGCCACGAGGTCACGTTGTCGCTCGCGTTCGTCGCTCTGATCACGCTCGTCAATCTGCGCGGAGTACGTGAATCGGGCCTCCTCTTTGCGCTTCCGACCTACGCCTTCGTCGCGGCGATGTACGTGATGGTGCTGACGGGAGTCGGACGCTGCGCCGACGGTTCTTGCCCGCAAGCGCACGTCGTCGATCCCGTCACCGTTGGCGCGGGAACCGTCGGCGTGCTCGTCCTGCTACGTGCCTTCGCATCCGGCGCCGCGGCTCTAACGGGCGTCGAGGCGATCTCGAACGGCGTGAGCGCCTTCCGGCCGCCCGAAGGAAGGAACGCCGCCCGAACCCTCCTGGTGATGGGTGGCATCGCGATCACACTCTTCCTCAGCGTCTCCTACCTCGCGGTCGCGATGCATGCGCGGCCGAGCGAGAGCACATCACTGATCTCGGAGATCGCTCGAGCGTCGTTTCCGGCAGGATCGGCGGCATCGCCGCTGTACTACGCCGTCCAGGCTCTGACCTTCGGGATCCTCGTCCTCGCCGCAAACACGTCGTACCAGGGCTTCCCGCGACTCGCGGCCGTGCTCGCGCGGGACGGGTTCTTCCCGCGGCAGTTCGTCAACCTCGGGGACCGGCTCGTCTACTCGAACGGCATCGTCGTGCTGGCCGCGATCGCGTCGTTGCTGATCTGGGTCTTCCACGCCAACGTCATCTCGCTCATCCATCTCTACGTGATCGGCGTCTTCACAGCCTTCACGCTCTCTCAGGCGGGGATGGTGCGCTACTGGCACCGGCGCCAGGAGCCGGGCTGGCGCAAGCGCGCGGTGATCAACGGCGCCGGAGCTGCCGCCACGGGACTCGTCACCCTGCTCGTCATCGAGGCGAAGTTCGGCGCGGGAGCCTGGATGGTCGTGATCGCCGTTCCGCTGCTGATCGCCTTCTTCCTGCTCGTGCACCGTCACTACCGGATCGTCGGCCGCCGCTTGCGAGCGGGCGCTGCGGCGGTCCGGGCGGTTACGGAGCCGACGAACGACGTGGTCGTGTATGTCGAGCAGCTCGATCGCTCGACCAAGCTTGCAGCGTGGTACGCGCGCGAGATCGCAGGGCGCGACTTCCACCCGGTGTGGGTTCCCAACGGGAGCGATCGGCCGGACCCGCGGGGCCGCTGGTGGGACTTCAGCGGCGGCGGAACGGTGATCGACGCGCTCGACCAGCACGAGTCTCCGGTCGACGCGGTCCTCGACTACGTGTGGGCGCTCCCGCGCGGCGACGGCAACTTCGTCACCGTCGTCGTGCCCGAGCTCTTCCGGCGGCCCTCACTCATCTCCGCAGTGGCGCGTCGGCAAACGTTCAGGCTCAAGCTCCGGCTGCTCGCGGAGCCCGGGATCGTCGTCACGAACGTCCCGCTCGTCGACAATGCGGATGACACACCACCGCTTGATCCTTGCCGCATCGTGAGCCGAGTGCTCGTCTCCGGCGTCCAGGCCGCTTCGTTGCGAGCCGTCAACTACGCACGCTCGCTCGACCTTCCCGACAGCCGCGCGGTGTTCTTCGCCTTCGACGAGGAGGAGGCCAAGACCATCGAGCGTGACTGGAACCGAGCCGCGCTCGACTTTTCACTCGACATCGTCGAAGCGCCGTATCGCGATCTCGGCGACCCGCTCCTCCAGTACCTCCGACAGTTGACCGCGGACCCTGAGCTCGCCGTCTCCGTCGTCATGCCGGAGCTCGTCATTTCCGGGTGGCGGAGACTCCTGCACAACCAGCGCGCTCTCTATCTCAAGCGGCTGCTTATCTTCGAGCCTCGGATCTTCCTATCCAGCGTCCCGTATCACTTGCCGTAACCATGGTGCTGCTCGCCTACGACGCCTCGCCCTCGGCGCAGCGTGCGCTGGTCCATGCCGCAGATCTCCTTGGGCCGGGCGGCGAGCTCGCCGTCATCAACGTGATTCCGGCCCAGTCTGTGAGCTCGCGGTTGGAGACAGTCACCGACGACGAGCGCGATCAGCAGGCGCGCACTTTGCGCGAGGCGAACGATCTTCTCGCTGGGCGCGGCATCGAGCCCGAGCTCATCGAGGCAGTTGGCGATCCGGCGACCGAGATCCTCGTCGCCGCCGAGAAACGGGACGCGGAAATGATCGTCATCGGTCGAAGCGACAGACGTCATCTCGCCCGTGGGGCGCTCGACACCAGGCTTGTTCGAAACGCCGCGGCCGACGTCTTGGTCGTTCCGTGAGGTTGGAGCGAGCGCCGCGCCGTGGCGCGGCGCTCGCGGATTCAGCTACGGGACGATCCGCAGGACCTGCCCGTTGCCCGATGAGGCTCCGTTGACGGCTACGTAGAGCGCGCCGTCATCGCCGACGACCAGGCCCGTTGCGCGGGGCAGGCCGCTTAGGACGAGCGTCGACGACGAACCGCCGCCCGGCGGCACCTTCCTCACGGCCCCCGGTCCCGCGAAGGGGAAGGGGACACCGGGGATCGCTTCTGCATGCTGCAGCGTGTAGAGCGACCCGTCCGGGCCGAAGGCGAGGTCCGTCAGCTGGGTCAAGCCCGTTGCGTAGGGCGTCGGCGCCTGACCGGGGACGACCCGATACACGCTCGCCGTTCCCGTGGTGAACGGAAAGCCGGTCAGCGTCGACACGTAGTAAGCACCGTCCGGCCCGACCACGACGTCGGTCGGCACGCTGTCCCGCGGGCCGAACGGGCCCGGGATCTTCGGGAACGTCGCGACGGTCGAGATCGATCCGTTCGCCGCCACGTCGAGGAGCGAGTTACCGCCGGCATCCGTGACGAGCCGGTGGCGCGGCAGCGCCAGCAAGCCATAGGGATTGCTGTCGATCTGAGCACCGTCGGGGTTGGAGGTGAGCTCGTATCGCGCAAGGTCCACGAGCCGCTTCGCGTGCCCCGAGGCGGAAACGTGCATGAGGTAGCCGAAGCCGAGCCCATCGAGCAGGGCGCCGATCGGATCGCCTCGGTTGCAACCGCAACCGATGTTCACGAAGAGGCCGCCACGTCCCTGGAACGAGATGTGCTGCGGGCCCGCGGCGGTTTCACCCGTCGGCGTGGCAAGAGACGGCAGCCCGGTCGCGATCCGCTCCTGGTCGCCTCGCCAGAGACGGGTGATTGCACCGGTGGCGCCGTAGCACCGCATTCCTGGGCCGTCCGGCAACGGGACGCAGACTCCCGGACCGCCCCTTCCTGCCTCGGCCACGTACAGGCCTCCCTCGGGGCCGAACGCCAGTCCTCGAGGGTTGTCGAGCCCGGTCATGACGGGCTCGGACGACGCCGCGTCGGCGGCGGCGGGTATCGCGAACGCCGCAGCGGCGAGCGCAACACACGTCAGTCTTCGCATGTCGTCTCCCTGTTCGCTGTGCCGGGGAGGGCCCCCGGCACCGACAACGATGCTATGACAACCTACTCAAACCTTCAAGAACCTGCGCCTATGCCGCTTCGGCCGCGGGCTCTTCCGCGATCTCGCCGTGAGCCGTCGCCGGCGTCGCTTGGATCAGCGCAGCAGCGAGGACGGCCGCAGCGAGCGCGAACACGGCTCCGACGATGAACGCGGTGTGGTAGCCCGAGGTCAGCGCGGCGAGGTGGTCCTCGCCCGAGCCGGACGAGCCATCGGCACGAGAGGCGGCGATGCTTGCGAGGACGGCGAGCCCGAGCGCCCCGCCCATCATGAACGAGGTATTCACGAGCCCTGACGCGAGGCCCGACTCGCTCGGCTCGACGTCGCTCATGGCGGCGAGCAGCACCGGGTTCATCGCCATGCCGACGCCAAGGCCGAGGATGACCATGCTCGGAAGGACGTCCACCACGAAGCTCCCGTCGACCGGCGCTCGCGCGAAGAGTGCGAGGCCGATCGCAACGAGCAACATCCCGATCGCCACAGGACCCCGGATGCCGAAACGCATGACGAGCCTCGCCGACAGTCCGAGCGAGAAGGACGCCATGATCAGCGTGGCCGGCAGGAATGCGAGCCCCACCTCGAGTGAGCTGTATCCGAGGACGAGCTGCAGATAGAGCGCCGAGAGGAAGAACCAGGCGAACATCGCCGCCGACCACAGCACTCCGACCACGTTCGCGGTCGCGACATTGCGAAGCCGGAAGAGCCGAAGCGGTACGAGCGGCTCGCGCACGCGGGCCTCGATCGCCAGGAATAGCCCCATGAGCGCTGCGGCGACGGCGAGCAGGCCGAGCGTCTGGCCGGATGTCCAGCCCTTCTCGTTGCCGTTGACGATCGCATAGACGGCGATCATCAGGGAGGCGGTGACCGTGACCGCGCCGGCGACGTCGAGTCGTGCGGCGGTGGCCAGGCCGCGTCCGGCGGGCAGAAGGATGAGGCAGAGCACGAAGACCGTCACGCCGACGGGGAGGTTCACGAGGAAGACCCAGTGCCAGTTGAGAACGTCGGTGAGGACGCCGCCGAGCAGAACGCCGACACTTCCTCCACCTGCGGCGACGAAGCCGATGACGCCCATGGCCTTCGCACGCTCCGAGGGCGCGGTGAAGAGCGTCATGATCAGCGACAGCGCTACAGCGGCGACGATGGCTCCGCCGATCCCCTGCACCGCCCGCGCGCCGACCAGGAACTCCTGTGAGGTCGCGATCCCGCAGGCGAGCGAAGCAGCGGTGAAGAGCGTGATGCCGATGAGGAACAGCCGACGGTGGCCGAAGAGATCACCCAGCCGGCCGCCGAGTAGGAGAAAGCCGCCGAAGGTCAGCACGTACGCGTTCACGACCCAGGCGAGCGACGCCTCGGAAAATCCGAGATCGGTCCTGATCGACGGGAGGGCGACGTTCACGATCGTCGTGTCGAGAACGATCATCAGGTCGCCGAGGCAGAGGACATACAGCGCAAGCCAGCGCCTCCGGGTGTCCATGATCATCTAGCTGCGTCCTTTCGCTCGTCTCATCGGTCTCAAGGGTATGACGAGGGCGGGACGCCGAACTCATCGGTCGCAGCGCCGATGAATTTCGGGCCGCCGACCGGTCTGTCTTCCGATGAGTGCCCCGGCGCCAGAAGTGGTCGCTTTCGCAATTCGCGGCCCGATCACCCGTGCAGACCTGCCCGGGCTGCGAAAGCGTTTCTCCGCCGTGCTAAGCCGGTGCAGCGCCGGAATCGCTCTCTGCGACGTCCATGGGGTCGGGCCCGACGCGGTGACCGTGGACGCCCTCTGCCGGCTTCAGCTCGCGGCCCGGCGTCATTGCTGCCAGGTCCGACTGCGCCATGCCTCTGACGAGCTGCTCGAGCTCGTCGCCTTCATGGGACTGACGCGGGTCTTACCGGACTAGATCTGGAGGGGGAGGCCGAAGAGCGGGAAGAGCGTCTCGGTGTCGAGGAAGAAGGTCAGCTCGACGATTCGGCCGTCCTCGATCTCGAGCACCTGCAGCGCCCACGGCTCAAAGCCTCCGTCGGCACTCGGCTTGTATTGCCCGAAGGCCGGTGCGCCGTTTGCCGACTCCACCGGGATCACGCGTGAGCCGCGGCAGCCGATCCCCGGGCCGAGCCACCAGGCGAAGATGTCCTCTCGGCCACTCAGCCACATGTCGAACGGAGGCATCGATTGCTGCGCGTCCTCCTTGATCAGCGCAGTGAGTGCATCCATGTCGTAGGCCTCGAACGCCGCGACGTACCGGGCGAGGAGCTCTTCGTCCGCCTCATCCACGGAGGACGAGCCCACTTGGGCGCTGACGTCGTGTGCCTCGAGCGTCGCCCGTGCTCGCTGCACCGCGCTGTTGACCGACGCGACGCTCGTCTCGAGGAGCTCCGCTACTTCGCTTGCCTTCCAGCGCAGGACCTCACACAGGATCAGCACCGCACGCTGGCGCGGCGGAAGGTGTTGAAGCGCGGCCACGAACGCGAGCCGGATCGTTTCCCGCGATGCGGCGACGTCCGCGGGGTCGGCTTCCGGAGACACGGTGAGGCTGTCGGGCATCGGCTGGATCCAGGTGGTCTCGGGCAGCGCGTTCAGGTTCGCCTCGATCGGCTCCTGTGCCGGGCCGAGATCCATCGGGCGGGCGCGCCGCTCTCGCCCGGCCAGCATGTCGAGACAGACATTGGTGGCGATCCGGTAGAGCCACGAGCGCAGCGACGCTCGCCCCTCGAAGCGATCCATGCTGCGCCACGCGCGCAGCATGGTCTCCTGGACGGCGTCCTCGGCTTCGAAGGGTGAGCCCAGCATCCGGTAGCAGTAAGCGGTCAGCTCGCCGCGGTACTGCTCGAGCTGCGTCTCGGTGGTGGTCGCTGCGTCGGGTCTCGACATTCGGCCGCGCCGGACATCGTAGGCGTTCCGGCCGCCCTGACCTTCGAGTCGCGTGGCACTCTGCTGTGCTGGCTCGTGATTCCTGAGACCAGATACGCGAAGAAAGGCGACGCGCATATCGCTTACCAGGTGGTCGGCGAGCAGGACGCGCTCGACCTCGTGCTCGTCTCGGCTTGGTTCAGCCACCTCGACGCGCGCTGGGATCTACCCGGCTACGCCCACTACATCCGCCGCCTCTGCTCGTTCAGTCGGCTGATCTCGTTCGACAAGTACGGGATGGGCCTCTCAGATCCAATCCCGTCGAGAGAGCTGCCTCCGCTCGAGGACTGGATGGATGACGTGTCCGCGGTGATGGACGCCGTCGGCCTCGAGCGGGCCGCGATCATGGGCGCCGGCGAGGCCTCGCCGATGGCGGTTCTCTTCGCCGCGACGTATCCGGAGCGCACGGAGGCGCTCGTCTTGGCGAACGGGACGTCACGGATCTCGGCGGCGCCAAGGTACGAGATCGGCGCACCGCCCGCGTTGCAGGAGCGCTTCATCTCGATGGCCGAGGAGAGCTGGGGGCGCGGCGGCGACCTTGCCGCTGCCGTCAATCCGAGCCTCGCCGGCGATTCCGCTGCGCTCGAGGCCTGGGGACGCTTCTTTCGTCTTTCCGCAAGTCCGGCAACGGCTGCTGCCGTCATGCGCATGCTCTTCGAGATCGACGTTCGCGACGTCCTGTCGACGATCAGGGCGCCGACCCTGGTCGTGCACCGGCAGGACAACCCGATCATCACGGTCGATCAGGGTCGCTATCTCGCCGACCACATCGAGGGCGCCCGCTTCGTCGCCGTGCCCGGCGCGGACTATGGACTTGCCGTCGGCGACATCGACGTCGTCATCGACGAGGTGGAGGAGTTCCTCACCGGCTCCCGGCCGGCTCACCCAACCGACCGAGTGCTCGCCACGGTCCTCTTCACGGACATCGTCGAATCGACTCCGCGAGCGGTCGAGCTGGGTGATGCCCGGTGGCGTCAGCTGCTCGAGCGGCATGACGAGCTGGCGCAGGAGGAGGTCGCGCGCTTTGGCGGGGCGATCGCCGACTTCACGGGTGACGGGCTCGTCGCGAGCTTCGAAGGCCCGGCGCGGGCCGTTCGCTGCGCGTTCTCTCTCCGCGATCGCTTCCGGACCCTCGGCCTGGAAATCCGCGCCGGCGTCCACACCGGCGAGGTCGAGCGGCGGCGGGAAGGGATGGCCGGCATCGGCGTCCACATCGCGGCTCGGGTGCTCGCCCTTGCCGGTGCCGGCGAAGTGCTCGTTTCACGGACCGTGCGTGACCTCGTCACCGGCTCGGGCCTCAGGTTCGTCGACCGTGGAACGCACACCCTGAAAGGCGTTCCCGACGACTGGGAGATTCTCGAAGCGGTCGAGTGACGCCTACTCGAGCGAGCTGATCCCGAACGCGAGCGCGAAGCCCAGCGTCGTGAAGAGGCCGACGAGCTTGCCGCCGTGCTCGAAGGCCTCCGGCATCATCGTGTCCGCGAGCATGGTCAGGATCGCGCCGGCAGCGAAGGAAAGCACGAAGGCGATGGTCGTGTCGGATGCGGTGTCGAGGAACGCGTAGCCGGCAAGCGAAGCGAGCCCGCTCACGAGCATCACGAGCACCCAGAGGCCCAGCAACCGGCCCTTGGCCCAGCCTGACTCGGACAGCCCGGTCGTCGCGGCGATCGTCTCGGGGATGTTGGAGAGAAAGACAGCGACAAGGAATGCGGCACTAACTGTGCCCGCCTCGAGCACGGTGAGCCCGAGGACGAGTGACTCGGGGATCCCGTCGAGGACGATGCCGAGCACGATGGCGAGCGCGGACCCTTGCGCCTGCCCGCCACCGGAGTCTTTCCGCTCGGCCCCGCCAAGGCGATCGATCACCCCGTCCCCGGCGAAGAACACGATCGAGCCGGCCAGGAGCCCCACGGCGACGCCGCCGCTTCCCGCAGACGTGTCAAACGCGTCCTCGACGAGCTCAAAGGCGACCGCGCTGATCAGAACGCCGGCGCCGAAGGCCATGACGAGGCCGAGCAGACGCCGGTGAATTGGGAACCAAAGCGCGAAGGCGCCGCCGAGCACGAGCGATGAGGCGGCAAGTGTGCCCCAGAAGAAGGACTCGCCCATGAGTTCGATTCCGTCAGACCGCCGGAATCTCCTCCTTGTTGAGAGGCTATGCGCCGGGCCCCCGGACCCTCTGTAGCAGGCGCAAGCAAACGCTCAGCCATCCCCCAATTAAGGCAGCGCGTTAAGGCTCGACCTCAGCTAGATCGGTCTGATTTCGCCGAGGCCAAACGGTGCCGAATCTCTGCGAAACGTTCAAACCCTCCGAAAGGGTGCCAGGCACCTTTAGAAGGGTTGAGAGTTACATGCGATTTCCTCGTCGAAGCCCAAAGGCCTAGAGAGCAGTGCCTACGGAGACCCTCGACGCTGGTTGCGACCCCACCGGCCGGCATCCTCATTCCATTCGTGATCCCCGTCCGAGACCGAGCCGACCGCCGACTCGATCAGCTCCCAGCGGTGATCGTCTTCAAGGGCGCGCTCGACTGCACGGGCGATGTATGCGCTCCGGCTGCCGGCGCCGGCCCGACGGTCGAGCTCACGGACGACCTCCTCCGGAAGAGTGATGTTCACTCGCACGGCTATCCCGCGACCGGCTGCTCCGTCACCTGCGCGATGTAGCCGCGGACGTCCGCTGCCGGCTCGCTGTACGCCTCGCCTAGCGCCGACTCCACGCGCTGCATGTAGTCCTTCGCCCAGTCGGGAAGCTCGGTATCCATCACGGCGAGAAACTCGAGCGTGCTCGCAAGCCGGATGTCGGCGATCGTTGGGCTGTCCCCGCCCCCGATGAAGCCCTTGTCGATTCCGTAGAACTTCCGGTAGGTGTCGAGGACGCGCGGGAGCGCCTCTTCCGCGGCCTTGCGCGCTGCTTCCTTGTCTTCATCCGCAGCTTCCGACGTCGAGACCTCGCCCGGATAGCCCGCAAAGCCCAGGCGCGGATACGTCGCGCGCGTCAGCAGCGGATAGAGAATGCTCATCGTGTAGAAGTTCGCGGCGTCGACCATCGCGCGGCGGTTGAGATCCGTCGGGTAGAGGTCGTCACGGCCCTCGCGGCTGGCGAGGTACATCATCACCGCGCAGCTCTCGCCGAGGGCGCCCTGCGGGAGCTCGTCGGTCTCGATCATCGGCGTGAGGCCCGCCGCGTACTTCGACAGGTACTCCTCCTCCTGCGTCTTCCCCCAGACGTTCTCCTCCTCGACCGGAATTCGCGCGGCGCGCACGAAGACGCGGACGGACATGTTGTTCACGCTCGGCGGGAGCATGTTCAGCTTCATTGCCATGACTTAGCCTCTCCTTTTCGCTCGTTGCTCAGCCGGAATCTTCCCCGACGAGGCACGCACCGGCAACCATGGCCTGGAGCTTCCGGAAGGCTTGCGCGCGCGGGAGGTACTTCATTCCACAGTCCGGCGCGACGAGGAGCCGCTCAGGCGGCAGCACCCCGAGCGCCTTTCGGATCCGCGCTGCCACGACCTCCGCCGACTCGACCTCGCTCGAGCCGAGGTCGAGGACGCCCAGCACGATCGTCTTGTCCGAGACATCGCGCAGCACCCCCGGGTCGAGGTTCGGCTGCGCCGCCTCGAGCGAGAGGTGGGTCGCAGAGCAGTCGTCGAGCTCGCTGAGGAACGGATAGCCGCTCGGCCGGTCGTGGACGATGTGTGCGTAACCGAAACACGTGTGGAGGACCGTCTCGCCCTCGATGCCCTCCAGAGCACGGTTGATCGACTCGATCGCATAGTCGCGTGCCGCCTCCGGACGGGCCTGGAGGTACGGCTCGTCGATCTGGACGACGTCCGCTCCGGCCGCCTTCAGGTCGCGCAGTTCCTCATTGACGGCCTCGGCATACGCCAGCGCCAACCGCCGTGGGGCGCCGTAGTGATCGTCCTGCGCCTGCTGAGTCATCGTGAACGGCCCGGGAACGGTGATCTTGATCCGGCGGTCGGTGATCGAGCGGAGAAACTCGACGTCGCGCACCTCGACCGGGCCCCGCCGGCGGATCGGCCCGACGACTCTCGGGACGGGATTCTCGTGACCGGTGCGGTCTAACGCGACACCGGGATGCTCCAGGTCGACGCCGTCCAGGGCAGTGGCAAAGCGGTTGGAGTAGCTCTCCCTGCGCATCTCACCGTCCGTGATGACGTCCACGCCGGCCCGTTCCATGTCCTGAACGGCGAGCCGAGTCGCGTCGTCCTGGGCCTCCTCGAGGAACGGCTCGGGCACGCGCCAGAGCTCGCGTGCTCGGACTCGTGGAGGCAGCCGCTCGCCGAGCCGCTCGCGGTCGATCAGCCAGCCGGGCTGGGGATAGCTCCCGACGACCGTCGTGACAAGCGCGTCACTGCCCAGAGCCGCTCGACTCTATAGAGTCGCCGCCTGTGATCTGGGTGATCGTGATCCTGGTCGTTGTGGCCATCGTGGCCATCGCCCTGATCACTCTCTACAACCGGTTCGTCCGGTTCCGTAACCGCGTCGACAACGCTTGGGCGCAGATCGAGGTTCAGCTCAAGCGGCGGTGGGACCTGATCCCGAACCTCGTCGAGACCGTCAAGGGCTACGCCGCCCATGAGCGTGAGACGTTCCAGAACGTCACCGAGGCGCGCGCCGCCGCGCAGCAGGCGCAGACGCCCGCCGAGTCCGCGCAGGCGGAAGGGCTCCTGAGCCAAGCGCTCGGACGCCTTTTCGCCGTCGCCGAGGCGTATCCGGAGCTGCAGGCCGACGAGAACTTCCGGCAGCTGCAGACCGAGCTCGCGGAGACGGAGAACCGCATCGCTGTCTCGCGCCAGGTCTACAACGACACGGTGCTGACCTACAACAACGCGATCCAGACGGCCCCCGGCGTCTTCCTCGCAGGCCCGTTCGGCTTCGCGAAGCGCGAGTTCTTCGACGTCGAGGACGAAGCGCAGCGCGAGCCCCCGCAGGTCAGCTTCACGCCCGGGGCGCCCGCCGGCTGATCGACATGCCGCGCAGGCTGGCGGTGGCCGCGGCCGGCCTCACCGCCGCGCTCGCCCTCGTCGGCAACGGCTACGCGCGGTCCTACGAGCTCGTCCAGAGCGACGTCAACGTCGTTGTCCTCGCGCCCCAGGTCAAGATCGAGGAGAACATCACAGTGGCGTTCTCCGGCGCGTACACCTTCGGTTTTCGCGACATTCCCGTGCGAGATGAAGAGACGATCGACGGGATCGCGGTGGCGGAGGGCGGCCGTCCGTACGCGCCCGGCGCACCGACGGCGCTCGAGCCGGGCGGCCCGCCGAACACCTTCGGCATCGAGCGGCTCGCGAACAAGGTGCGCATCGTCTGGCGGTTCCAGGCCGCCGACGAGTCGCGGACGTTCACGCTGCGCTACGGCATCCGCGGCCTCCCCGTCGCCTACGACGACGTCGTCGACGTGAACCTGAAGGTCTGGGGCGAGGAGTGGGAGCAGCCGCTCGGCCGCCTCACGGCGAAGATGACAGGCCCCGGGGACGTCGTCCGCGCCTGGGGACACCCGGTCTGGGTCCGTGGCGACGTCACGCTTCAGAGCGCCGAGGCGCTCCTCCGTGCCATCGACGTTCCGGCGGGACAGTTCGTGGAGTTGCGCGCTCTGTATCCACGCCGGGCGTTCTCGTCGACCGCCGGAATGCGCGTCGCTGAAGGCAACGGGTTGGCGAAGATCAGCGAGGAGGAGCAGGCCGACGCGAACGCATACGAGCGCGATCACGATCGGATCGAGGAAGCGATTCGGCACCCCTGGCGCCCCGGCCTCGCCCTCCTTGCCCTCGGGACGATCCCGGCGTTTCTCCTGACCGGGCTCGTCTTCTGGCGTTTCGGTCGTGAGCTGCGCACGGGCTACGACCGCGAGTACGAGCAGGAGCCGCCGACGGACACCCAGCCCGCGCTCGTGCC
This sequence comes from Actinomycetota bacterium, assembly GCA_046729215.1. Lineage (GTDB taxonomy): Bacteria > Actinomycetota > Thermoleophilia > Gaiellales > Gaiellaceae > JACDAN01. The sequence continues at coordinate 20,256 of JBKPGE010000277.1, forward strand.
GGTCCTGCTCCGGCAGGGCGGGGTCGCAGGCTCGTTCGAGTTCACGGCGACGTTTTTCGACCTCATCCGGCGCGGTTTCTACCGCTCAGCCGCCACGACGACCGAACGCTCCCTCTGGGGCGGCCTGCGCACCGAGCTCGTGAGCGACCTCGAGCTGAGCGCCGGCGACCAAACGCAGCCGCTAACGGCCTGGGAGCGAAACGTGGCCGACGTCGTCGACTCGGTGCTGGACAGCGGCTCCGAGCGGCTCTCCAAGTTCCGCGAGGAGATCGAGGATGAGAGGGAGCAGATGTCCGAGCGCTTCACGGCATTCAAGGAGAGCGTCGACGCCGAGGTGGGCAACCGGCGGTGGTTCGTCTCGCTGGGTGCGGTTCCGCTCGTCGCCGGCCTGCTCGCCTTCGTCGGGCTCGGCGTGTTGCTCGCCTACCTCGCGATCGACGGTTGGCGTTCGGTCTACCCGCGGTGGAGCGATGTCGTGTTGCTCGCCCTCGGCATCTGCTCGTTCTTGAACGCGGCGATGCTCGCGGGCGCTCTCACCCGGCGGAAGCTCTGGCGGCGCCGCACGCGCGAGGCGGAAGGTGAGGCCGAGCGCTGGGACGCCTTCCGCCGGTACCTGACGGACTTCCCGCGGCTGGAGGAAGCACCGCCGGCCTCGCTCGCGCTCTGGGAGCGCTTCCTCGTCTACGGCATCGCGTTCGGGATCGCCGAGCGCGTCCTCCAGGCGGCGCACCTGCACATGCCGGAGGAGCTCGCGAAGGCAAGCTCGATCTACTGGATCTCCCCGAACGGCGACCTCGGCTCCGGGGCGTCGTCCATGTCGATCGGAGACCTCTCCTCCGGGTTCGGGTCCGCGCTCGCACCTCCCTCCTCGGGCTCGGGCGGCTTCGGCGGCGGCTTCTCGGGCGGCGGAGGAGGAGGAGGCGGCGGCGGCGGCGGAGGCGGCGGCGGAGGCGGCGGCTTCGGCTAGCGCTCGACGAGCTGGGACTTGTACTCGCTGCGCTGGAGGCTGCCCCACGGGACGAGCTCAACGCGGGTTCGGACGACGAGCACGTCCCGCAGCCGTTTGCTGATCGCCTCCGCCAGCGCGCCGTCATCCGTCACGCCCTCCGCGAGCTCGACGCGTACCGGAAGCGGCGGCTCCTGCTTCACGCCGGGCGCCTCCGGCTTGACGAGGATGTGACCGCTGACGTCCGGCGCAAAGGCGCTCACCACCTCGCGGATCGCCGAGGGGAACACGTTCACTCCGCGGACGATAAGCAGGTCGTCGGTCCGCCCGATGCAGCGCACGCGCGGGGCCGTGCGGCCACACGCACAAGGGCTCGTCCGCACCTGCACGTGATCCCGCGTGCGAAACCGCAGAAGCGGTGCGGCGCGATGCTGGAGATGCGTCAGCACCAGCTCGCCGGAAGCGCCGTCCTCGATCGGAAGCGCGTTGCCTGTATCCGGCTCAATGAGCTCGGCATGGACGAAGCCGCGCGCACCCAGATGCATTCCGTCCTGCTCCTCGCACTCGCCCCAGAGGGACACGCCGATGTCACCGATCCCCATCGCCTCGAAGACCTTCGCCGCCCACCCCTCCTCGAGCTTCGCGCGAAACACCGGCTCGCCGCCGCCAGGCTCACCAGCCACGAGCACACGCTCGACGCTGGATTCACGGAGGTCGAAGTTCTCAGCGAGGTAGGCCGCGTATGACGGCGTGAGCACGACGGCCTCGGCCCGCAGCAGCTCCAGCGTCTTCACCAGCCGCTCGGTGTTCCCAGTGCCGACCGGGATGTGGACGAGGCCGATCCGCTCGAAGGCCGAGAGCGCCGCGCCGGCGACGAACGGCCCGGCGTTGTAGGTCGAGACGATTCGCTGGCCGGGAGCGACGCCCGAAGCCGCGTAGCTCCGCGCCGAGCCGGTCACCCAGTTGTCGAGGTCACTCTCCGTCAGCGGGATGTAACTCGGCGTGCCGGTGGTTCCGCTCGTCGAGTAGATACGGACGATCTCCGACGGTTCGACACTGAGATGGGCGCCGATCGGATTCGCAGGTGTAACCGTCGCCCTGAGCTCGCTCTTGTCTGTGAGCGGCAACTCGGCGATGTCCGCGAGGCGGTCGCTGAGCTCTGTCGGGAGCTTCTCCCGGTAAAACGGCGAGCGCTCGAGAAGGTAGGCCAGCTGTGCGCGGTAGCTCTCGTCGTCGCGCGCGTGCTGCTCGTCCCACGGCAGCGTCTCGACGTCAGCGTTCGTAGTCGACCGCCTCCTCCGCCGCCTTGGCGAGCAGAAGCCCGACGGGATGCTCTTGCTCCTCCGCCAGATGGGCGAGCAAGCCCGCCGTCCGGGCGAGGATCGGAACGGCCTTCACAGCCGGCGAGGG
>JBKPGE010000278.1:0-24266 GCA_046729215.1 Actinomycetota bacterium
ACAGGAAATCGACCGCAACGAGCCGCTCGTGCACACCGACGAGGTTCGAGGCCGCGACCTGCAGGCGTGGCTCACGCGGCGACTCCACGGGCGCGAGCTCTTCCACCGGCGTCTGAACGACGTGGCAATCGAGGACCGTCGGCTGACGCTGGAGGTCGACGACGAGGACGACCCCCTATGGCTCGACGTCGAGCAGCTGCGCCAGGAGGTCGAGACTGCGACCCAGCTCGGCGCGGACGAGATCTGGGAGGTCCGGATCGTCGCGCGCCCGCGCCGCACGTTGGCGGCTCAAATCTCGGCCCCGCCGCTCGGCTGGACCTCCGTTCGGCCGGTACAACGAGCCGGAGCTGTCGAAAACCCTGTAGTGGCGACCCATGACAGCCTCGAGAACGGCCTCGTCCGGATCGCCGTCGCGGGCGACGGCACCTTCGAGCTGAACGGCGTCCAGGGGATCGGCCGTCTCGTCGACGGGCACGACGTCGGTGACAGCTACAACTACGCACCGCCCGAGCCGGACGAGCTTGTCGACACGCCCGATGAGGTCCGCGTCGAGCAGGTCGCCGCAGGGCCGGTTCGAGCCGAATTGAGGATCACGAGGTCCTACCGCTGGCAGGACGTGCCGGCCGAAGTGACGACGGCGGTTGAGCTGCGCGCCGGCGAGCCCTTCTGCCGCATCCGGGTCTCCTTCGACAACCCGTGCGACGACCATCGCCTGCGCTTCCACGCGCCGCTCCCCGAGCGCGTGGCGACGGCGGCCGCTGAGAGCCAGTTCGCCGTCGTCGAGCGCGGCCTCGAGGCCGAGGGCGGCCACGGCGAGGTGCCCCTCCCGACCTTTCCGGCCTACGGGTTCGTGGACGCGGGTGGGATCGCCGCCCTGCTCGACCACGTGATGGAGTACGAGCTCGTCGGCGGCGGCCGGGAGCTCGCGCTGACCCTGCTCCGATCGATCGGGCTGATCAGCCGGAGTGCGCATCCGTACCGAGACGACCCGGCGGGACCCGAAGTCGCGATTCCGGCCGCGCAATGCCGCGGGCCGTGGAGCGTCGGCTTCGCGCTCCTCCCCCACAGCGGTGGCTGGCACGATGCCGGCATTCTCATGCAGGTCGAGCGCTACCGCCATCCGTTCCTCACCGTCCGGGGTACCGGCGAGGGTGATCTCCGCGAAGAGGCGGGGCCGGAGCTCCGCGGCGCCGGCGTCATGCTCTCCTCGCTGCGCAGGCGCAGCGGCAGGCTCGAAGCAAGGGTCGCCTGCGAGCACATTGCCGCAGTCGACGCCGAATTCGGGGAGGAGTCGCTGGACCTCCGGCCGTGGGAGATCCGAACCGTTGAGCTACGCCGCTAGCGGCGCGGCACTCAGGCACGTCACGGCAGACGGAATTCGCCGCGTGAGACGGTCACGGCGGAGCCGCTCACCTCGACGCGCTCGACCTGCTCGGCCGACCCTTCGACACGCGCGTACAGCGTCGATGGCCGGTTGATCTCGACACCCTGAGAGATCTCGATCTCGTCACCGAAGGCGATCCGCCCGTGCCGCGCGAGATGGAGGGCGAGCGGGCCGGCGGCCGAGCCGGTCGCCGGATCCTCGGGCACTCCATCGGCGGGCGCGAACATCCTCGTCTTCCATTTCGACCCCGAGCCCGCAATCGTGTTGACGCCGAGCACGTCCGAGAGCTCCGCGAGGCGGCTCAGGTCCGGAGCGAGCGCCGCAACCTCTTCCTCCGAGCCGAGCGTGACGTATACGTGCCGAATCCCGTTGTCGTAAACCTCGATCGGGAGGGCCGAACGCTCGACGCCGAGCGCTTCCAGTAGCTCCGCCTCTTCCTCGTACGGCTCCACCGAGGGTAGGGGCTGCTCCATGCGGCCGAAGACGATCCGGCCGGTCTCGTCACGCTCGAGCTTGACCGGGATCGTTCCGACCCCGACTTCGAGGCGAAGCTCACCGAGCTGGAGCGGCGCTGCGAGGACGAAGGCCGTCCCGAGGATCGGGTGACCGGCGAACCGAAGCTCCACCGTCGGCGTGAAGATCCGCAGTCGCGCATGGCCGTCGCCCTCCGCCGGGTACACCAAGACGGTCTCGGAGAGGTTCATCTCGCGCGCGAGCAGCTGGAGCTGCTCGTCGGGAATGTCGCGCGCGTCGGTAAACACGGCGAGCGCGTTGCCTTTTAGCGGTTCGTCAGTGAAGACGTCGACAACGACGTAGCGGAAGCTCGGCACGAACGCGAGTGTCGCAGGAAGCTACGGGTTGGACGAGGTTCGTTCGCTCTCGGTCTTGCGCCGCTCCTCCGTTTCCTCGTCGTCCTCTGCGGCCTGACGGAAGATCAGCTCAATCGCCTCGCTTGCAGACAGCACTGCGGCCTTCTTCTCGGTCTGATCGGCGTGATCGAGCGGGTTCTCGCTCACCTTCTTTTCCTTCCCGTTCCAACCGCAACTCACACCCGACGTCCTAACGGGATAGAGGTTCGGCGCGGTCCACACGTGCGCGCGGCTGACCCCCCAGCGCGCCGGGCCGAAGCCGCGACACTGATCGCGCGCTCGGCTAGGACCGCGCCGATTACCTCAGCCCGGCAATGGTGGAAGTTCGCCCGCCTCGATTTGGCGCAATGTTTTTTCGCACCAATCACGCATGAACCCCATCAGCTCGATGCCATAGGAAAGAACCAGGTACGGGTAGAGCTGCTCTTCCTCGATGAAGCCCGTGCGCGCGTCGGGCTCCATCTCACGAAAACGCTCGAGCACGAAGTCGCAGAACTCGATGCGCACACGGAGGTTGTCGAGCACCTCCTCTCGCTTCAACAGGTCGCCGAAAAACAGCCGCAGCAGGCCCTCGTCCCTGAGCTCGAACGCGTACGAGTCGCCGTCGGTCAGCCACTCGTGCAGTGTCGACTCGCCTTTCTTCGTCAGCAGGTACGACATCCGCTTCAGGCCGCCGCGCGGATCCGGCCGCGCCCTTACCAGGCCCCGTTCCTCCAGCCGGTGCAACTCGGGATAGATCTGCCCGTAGCTCGCGCTCCAGAAGAAGCGCGTGGAGCTGTCGATCGCTCGCTTGATCTCGTAGCCTGTCTGCGCTCCCAGGCGCAGCATCCCGAGGATGACTCGCGCGGTTGGAGTGAGGCGGCTTGACATATCTACCAGTTATATCTTAACCTCTCTACCAGATAGATGAGCGCGGTCGACGTCAAGGACCTGCAGAAGTCGTATGACGGCGTCGAAGCCGTCCGCGGGATCGACTTCGACATCCGCGCGGGGGAGGTCTTCGGCCTCCTCGGGCCGAACGGCGCGGGCAAGACGACAACGCTGGAGATTCTCGTCGGGCACCGGGCCCGCGACGCCGGAGAGGTCCGGGTTCTGGGGACAGATCCACAACAAGCCGACAGCTCATGGCGCGGACGGATTGGCGTCGTCCCGCAGTCGGGTGAGCTCTTCCCCAACCTGACCGTCCGGGAGCACCTCGATCTCTTCGCCGGCTACTACGAAAAGCCGCGGTCCGTCGCAGATGTGCTCCGACTCGTCGCGCTCGAACAGAAGGCCGACGCGAAGACCCGCACGCTCTCGGGGGGCCAGCAGCGACGCCTCGACCTCGGCGTGGCCCTGATCGGCGACCCCGAGCTGATCTTCCTCGACGAGCCAACGACGGGCTTCGACCCGGGTGCGCGGCGTGCGGCGTGGGAGACGATCCGGTCGCTGCGTTCGCTCGGCAAGACGGTCCTGCTGACGACGCACTACATCGAAGAGGCCCAGCGGCTCGCCGATCGCGTCGCCGTGCTGCGTCGGGGCGAGATCGTCGCGTCCGGGACACCGGCGGAGCTGATCGCGAAGACTCCGGCCACGGTGATTCGCTACCGCCGCAACGGCGAGGAGGTCTCCTTCCAGACAGAGGATCCGACCCGGGCACTGCACGAGCTCACCGGCGAAGCACTGCGCGACGGGTTCAACCTCGAGACCCTGGAGGTGCACCGGGCGACGCTCGAGGACGTCTACCTCGACCTGACCGAGGAGACGCCCGAATGAGGCTTTTCCTGCACCAGCTCCGGGCCGAGCTGAAGCTGTTCTTCCGGAGCCGCGAGCTCGCGTTCTTCACCTTCCTGCTCCCGATCCTGTTCTTCCTGCTGCTCGGCTCGGCCTACGGCGACGAAGAGATCGACGGAGTCAACGGTTACACCTACCTCCTGGCCGGGATGCTCGGCTACGGCGCCGCGTCGACGACCTTCGCGGGCCTCGCGCTTCTGCTCGTCATTCGCCGCGAGGCCGGCCTGCTCAAGCGGCTACGAACGACGCCGCTCCCGGCCTCGACGTACATCGCCGCCGTGCTCGCGTCGATCATCCTGATCTTCATGCTCGAGGCGGCGATCCTGCTCGCGCTCGGCCGGATCGCGTTCGACGTGCCAATGCCCGAGTCCATCCTCTCCCTCTTGATCGTGCTCCTGCTCGGGGCGGGATCGTTCGCCGCGTTGGGGATCGCCCTCGCCGCGGTGATCCGCAGCGCCGAGGGCTCCTCGGCGGTCGTGAACGCGATCTATCTCCCGATTTCCTTCATCTCGGGAGCGTTCTTCTCGCAGGAGGCCTTCCCGGACCTCTTGCGCGCGCTGGGCGAGATCCTGCCGCTGAGCCACCTGATCGTGCTGTGCCGCGACGTGATGATCCACGGCGACCGTGTTTGGGACCAGCTCGACGATGTGGCGATCGTGGCGGTCTGGGGCATCGCCGGAGTGATCGTTGGCCTCCGCCGCTTTCGCTGGGAGCCGCGAGAGCGTTAACAGCTCGTGCGTTGCGGGTACGAAGGCACCTAGATGCGCGCCGAGCCCGGCACCCTCGCCTTCGCCGTCCACGGGCACACGCCGCCGGCGCTCGAGGTCCGAGTGAACTTCGGCATGTTCGCCGGGAGGGCGGCTACGGCCGCCGAGATCGACGCTCTCGGCCAGCAGGTGCTGGAGAAGGTGGGCTCAGTCTCGATCGTCTCCGAGGAGCGGCACGAGATCAATGCTCGTTCCGAGGCGTCGGTCCACCAGGTGCGGATCGAGGTGCCGGCCGACTCCGTGCCACCGGAGGTCGGCCAACGGCTCGAGCTCGCCGGCCGCCTGATCGAGACGGCGGAGCGCTGGGCGGTCGAGTGCATCGCCGACCGCCACGTCGAGCTTACGTAGCCGGCGCCGCCTCCAGGTGCCGGGCGATCCGCTCGAGCGCGCGCTCGGCCTGGTGTGTTGCGACAGGCGCGAGCGCCTGGCTCCCCAGCCCCCGGAGCAGGCCCGCGCCGTCGACGTCGGCCGTCCAGCGCATCCGCGTCCCGGCACCGTCGGAAGCGAGATCGAAGGAGCTGTTGACGGAGACGCGGCCGCCGAGGCTCTTGCCGGCCGCGCGCAGGCGCGCGTGCTCGGGCTCGCGGATCTCCTCCACATGAACGGAGACCCTGAGCCGGACTCCGCCTGGTAGCGGCAGCCGGACCGTCAGCGTCCAATGAGTTCCGTGCGACTCGACCAGCTCGATCGCCGAAAACGCGGCGGACATCTCCTCCGGATCGGTGAGCGCGCGGAAGACGTCCTCCGGGGCGGAGTCGAAATGCCTCTGCCCCTGAATTTGCACGCGGCAAGGCTAGTGCCCGAGCGCCGCCTCAGTTAGTATGGGCAGTGCAACTTGACCGGTTAAGCTACGTCTCGAGTGAGGATCGAGTGAGCAACAGGCCCGAATTCCCGCCTGAATTTCTGTGGGGTGCCGCGACATCCGCGTACCAGATCGAGGGCGCGACCGAGGAAGACGGCCGGGGCCTGAGCATCTGGGACACCTTTTCCGCCACACCGGGCAAGGTCAAAAACGGCGACTCCGGTGCGATCGCGTGCGACTCGTACCATCGCTACCCGCAGGACATCGCACGCATGCGGCAGCTCGGACTGGACGCCTACCGCTTCTCGATCGGGTGGCCGCGCGTCCTGCCCGACGGGCGGGGTCGCGTCAACGAGCGAGGCCTCGACTTCTACGACCGGCTCGTCGACGAGCTTCTCGCCGCCGGGATCCGACCATTCGCCACGCTGTATCACTGGGATCTTCCGCAGGCGCTCGAAGACGAAGGCGGGTGGCCCGAGCGGGCGACGGCCGAGGCGTTCGTCGAGTACGTGGAGCTGGTCGCCCGCCGGCTCGGCGACCGGGTCGGGTACTGGGTGACCCACAACGAGCCCTACTGCTCGTCGTGGCTCGGATACGCCCTTGGCCTGCACGCGCCCGGCCGAACTGAGCCTGGCGCCGCGGTCGCCGCAGCGCATCACGTGCTCCTCTCTCACGGCCTCGCCGTCGACGTTCTTCGCCGTGAATCCCCAGAGGCCCAAGCTGGGATCGTGCTCGACTCCTGGCCGGTTTACCCCGCAAGCGACGCTCCCGGCGACAAGACGGCGGCCTGGGAGGCGGACGGCTTTCGCAACAGGCTCTTCTTCGATCCCGTCTTCCGCGGCAGCTACCCCGAGGACGTCCTCGAGCAGCTCGGAGCCACTGCGCCGCCGGTCCGCGAAGGCGACCTCGCGACCATTGCGGCGCCGATCGACTTCGTCGGACTGAACAACTACTCGCGAACGATCGTGGAGGCAGGCCAGGATGGAAGACCGCGGGTCGTGCACGCCGACGAGGCGCCCGTCACCGCCACCGGGTGGGAGATCTACCCGGACGGCATCTACCAGGTACTGACGCGGCTCCGCCGCGAGTACGGCGTCAAGTCCCTGTACGTGACCGAGAACGGCGCGGCCTTCCCCGACGAGCGCGGCCATGACGGCCGAATCGACGACCGCGAGCGAATCGAGTACCTGGCCCAGTATCTCGGCGCCGTCGCCCGCGCCATCTCCGCCGGCGTGCCCGTCCACGGTTACTTCGTCTGGTCGCTGCTCGACAACTTCGAGTGGGCGTCGGGTTACTCGAAGCGCTTCGGTCTGCTCTACGTCGACTATCCGACGCTCGAACGCGTCCCGAAGTCGAGCTTCTATTGGTACCGCGATTTGATCGGTGCCGGGAAGTTGCCTGAGCCGGTTCTCGGCGCTACCTAGTCCGAGCCGAGCGCGACGAAGTGATCGAGCTCGACCTGCTCCAGCCTGGGAGCCGCGCCGTTACCGTCTGCCGACTCGTCCGCCGTCTCTTCACGGAGGACGTGCTCCAGAACATCGGACGCGCCCACCTCGCCTTCGATCTGATCCCACTTCTTGTGTAGGTGCGGCACCGAGGCGATGAGCATCTTCGTGTAGGGATGCTGCGGGTTCCCGAAGACCCTCTCCGTCGCACCCATCTCGACGATCCTTCCACGGCGCAGGATCATCGTCCGCTCGCTGATGTAGTTGCCGAGCGATAGGTCGTGCGTGATGAAGAGGATTCCGAGGCCACGCGCCTTGAGGTCGCCGAGCAGGTTCAGCACGTCGATCCGCGTCGATGCGTCGAGCATGCTGATGATCTCGTCGGCGACGAGCAAACGGATCTGGAGGAGCAAGGCTCGGGCGATCAACATTCGCTGAAGCTGGCCGCCGCTCAGCTGATGCGGATACTTGTTGAGGACGTCGCCCGGGTTGAGGCTCACGGCCTCCAGCGACTTCTCGAGCTTCGCATTCCACTCAGACGAGCTAAGCCGGTCGAAGTACTCGTCTCGCAGCATCGTGAAGACGTGCGACGCTTTGAAGATCGGGTTGTAGGAGCTGAACGGATCCTGGAACACGCCCTGGACGTCGGCGTAATACTCCTTCAGCTTCCTTCCGTTCAGCGTGGAGATCTCTAGGCCGTCGAACGTGATCGACCCGCGGGTCGCCGGCAGAAGCCGGAGGATCATCTTGCCGATGGTCGACTTTCCGCTCCCGCTCTCGCCGATCAGCGATACGACTTCGCTGGGTCCCACCGCGAAACTCACGTCGCGGATGGCGAGGAGCTCGCCCGAGCCGAACGCACCGGTCCGATAGGACTTGCAGCAGGTATCGAGCTCGAGCATCAGGCAGCCTCCGCTTTCTCGGCCTTCCAGCATGCGGCCATATGCCCGGGTTCGAGCGAGGCAAAGGGGGGCTCCTCGTCGCACTTGGCGAACGCCAGCGGGCAGCGCGTCTTGAACCGGCAGCCCGTTGGTGGGTCGATGAGGGGCGGCGGGCGACCCGGGATGCCGCTGAGGCGCCTCTCCACGTACCTGACTCCGACCTCCGGCAAAGACGAGACCAGAAGCTGCGTGTACGGGTGACTCGGAGAGTTGACGACAGTCTCCGCAGGCGCCTTCTCGGCGAGCTTGCCCGCGTACATGATCAGGACCGTGTCTGCGATCTGGTACAGGACGGAGAGGTCGTGCGAGATCACGATGATGCTCTTGACGAAGCCCCGGTCGCGGAATTCGACGAGTAGCTCGGACACGGCCCTCTGCGTCGAAACGTCGAGCGCCGAAGTCACCTCGTCGGCGATGAGGAGCGACGGGTCGAGAAGGGAAGAAAGCACCATCACCACGCGCTGCTTCATTCCGCCCGAGAGCTCGATCGGAAATCTGTCGAGCACTTCCTGATCCAAGCCGACGAGCTTGAGGCGGCGCTTGAATTCCGGCAGCAGCTTGTCGGGCTCCATGTGCCGTGACCGAAGGAGCTCGGTCGCCATCGTTCCGATCCGGCGCGTCGGGTTCAGGGCGCTGAGCGCGTACTGAGGGATGATCGAGACCTCCTTGAACCGGAATGCGTTCATCTTCGAGTCGTCCCAGATCGGGAGCTTCTTGCCGTCGAGCTCGACACTGCCTGTGACGTACCGCATCCGCGCGTCAAAGCGGATGAGGCTCTTGCCGAGCGTGGACTTGCCGCACCCCGACTCGCCGGCGAGCCCCATGATCTCGCCGTCCGAGATCTGGAACGTGGCTCCGTCGACCGCCTTCACGTCACCGCGAAGCGACTGGTAGTACACCGTCAAGTCGTCGACGCGCAGGCCCACTTACATCTCCCTCAGCTTCGGGTTGAAGATCTCGTCGAGCCCGACGTTCATCACGTAGAGGCCTCCGACGATGCAGATGATCCCGACGCCGGGCGGGATGAACCACCACCACGACCCGAGCAGAAGGGCGCTCGAGAGGAACGCGTTGTTCATCATCAACCCGAGCGACATCGACTCCGAGGGCCCCAGGCCGAGAAAGTCGAGCGATGCGCCGATGAGGATCGCGCCGCCGAACAGCAGGATGAACATCATCAGTAGATAGGAGCTCATGTTCGGCGCGATCTCGCTAGTGATGATCTGCCGAGTCCTCCTCCCGCTGATCCGAGCGATGTCGACGAACTCCCTTGTCTTCAGGGTGAAGGTCTGCGCCCGCACGGCTCTCGCGGCCCACGGCCACGAGGTGAGCCCTACCAGGATTGCCTCAGTCGCGTAGCTGTGCACGTTCACGTACGCAGCAACGATGATCAGAATCGCGAGCGTCGGGATCACGAGGACGACGTTCGTGATCATGTTGAGCACGTCGTCGAGCCAGCCGCTGCGATAGCCGGCGGTGAACCCGACGGCTGCGCCGATCAACCACGCGATGCCGCCGCCTACAACGCCGACAAGGAACGTCGCGCGCAGACCATGGACGAACTGGCTGAAGACGTCCTGGCCAAAGGAGGTCGTGCCGAACCAGTAGTCGCTCGACGGGGCTTGATCAGTCGGCCCGCCGAACGCAAGCGGCTCGTGAGGCGTGAGCATCGGGCCGAAGATCGCGAGTGCGAGGAAGAAGAGGACGACAACGAGCCCGGCCACGAATTTCCAGTTTCGGAATGCGAAGTAGAGGAACTCCGAGCGCCGCGCCACGACGGGCGCCGCGGCCGGCGCGCCCTGCGGGGAGATCGGCGCGGTCGTCTCGGCAGGTGCAGGCGCCCCCGCGGTCGTCACGACGCCGGCCCTTGGCTTCGAGACGGCCATCACGCACCACCCTGCATCCCGATCCGCGTCCGCGGATCGATGAAGACATAGGCGATGTCGATGATGAAGTTCGCCAGCAGGATCCCGACGATGAGAAAGAGGAAGATTCCCTGGATCAGGAAGTAGTCGCGGTTCTGGATCGCGCTCAAGGTCAGGCTTCCGAGACCGGGATAGGAGAAGACGATCTCGACCACGATGGCGCCCGCCACGACCGCGCCCAGGGCGAGCGCGAGCCCGGTGATCTGCGGGAGGAGCGCGTTTCGGTACGCATAGCGACGTACGAGCTTCGTCGGAGCACCGAGCGAGGCCAGGTAGTTCGAGTAGTCGGCCTCGAGCTCGTAGATGATCATGTTCCGCATGCCGATCGCCCAGCCACCGAAGGCGACGAGGAAGAGGGCGGAGAAGGGCAAGATCCAGTGCTCGAGGAAGCTCCTCACGAACTCCCATGACCATGTGGGTTGCAGGGAGAGGTCGTAGGCGCCGGAGACTGGAAAGACGCCCAGAACCGTCGCGAAGACCCAGGCGAGCACGATTCCCAGCCACATCTGCGGGGTAGCGGTCAAGACGTACGAGATGGGAAGCGCGGTGTTGTCAAGCAGCTTCCGGCGTGCGGCAAGGGCGCCGACCTTGTTCCCGGCCCAGAAGCTCAACAGGATGGCCGGAACGAGCAGGGCAAGGGTGTAAGGCAAGGCGCCGCGGATGAGGTCCCAGACGGGCGTCGGGAAGTTCGCGACGCTCAGGCCGAGATCACCGTGGAAGAGGGCCGCCCAGAAGTTGAGGTACTGCTTCCAGATCGGTACGTCGAACCCGAAGGCCTTCGTGTAGTAACCCGTGAGCTCCTCCTGGGACCCTGGCTGTGCCTGCATGCGCGAAAGCAACCCCTCGACCGGATCTCCCGGCATGAATCGCGGGATCGCCCAGTCGATCGTGACCGCCACGTAGAAGGTCGCGAGATAGATCACGACCTTTCGCGCGAGGTAGTGAGCCATCGAGACTCCTCGTCACACCTTCCGCCGAGAGCGAACACCCCTCCCGGATCGCGCCCGGGAGGGGTGTTCGTTGATCACAGGTGGTCGGCCTTTACGCCGGCCGCAGATGCGTGAGCATGTCGATGCTCGTCATCTGCCAGTAGTTGCGCCAGGTGGAGGGCGTGAACTGCCGGCCGCTGCCGGCGGCAGGCCAGCCCGTCCAGTGCTTCGTGTTGAACATCGCCCACATGCCGTTGTACCAAAGCGGAATCGCGGGCAGATCTTGCATGAAAATCGTCTGGAGCTTCGCCATCTGAGACCTGTAGGCCTTGACGTTGCTCGATGGGATCTTGTCGAGCCCCTTCGTGAGGTTCCAGGCCTTCGCGTTCTCGTACCGCTCGTAGTTCATGCTGGTCTGGTTGCTCAGAATGGGCAGCCGGTAGATGTACTGGTAGTACGTCCACGGGGTGTTGCTGTACTGCCGGTCGTTTCCGAGCAGCAGGTCGTACCGCGCGTGGCCGCGATCGTCGACCAGCGTGTTGTACTCCGGGAAGGCCGGCGTGATCTTGATACCGACCGCCTTCGCGCTGCTCGCGATGATCTGGATCGACGTCATCCAGTCGGACCACCCGTTCGGGCAGATGATCTCGAGGTCGATCTTCGATCCGTCCTTGTTCTCGACGTAACCGTCTCCGTTCCTATCCCTGTAGCCGGCGGCGGCGAGGATCGACTTCGCCTTCGCCTGGTTGTAGGAGAACCCGTACTTCTTCACGAGCTTCGGGTCGACCCACTTCTTCCAGATCGGGAGCAGGCCCGTCGGGCTCGCCTTCTCGACCAGGCCCTGGTACGCCTTGTCGATGATCTGATTCATGTTGATCGAGTACGCCAGCGCGCGACGGAACTGCTTGTCGTCGAGCGGCTTCCTCGTCGTGTTCGGGAAGAGCCACGTCGTGTTCGCGCCGAGGTGATAGGGAGCCTTGGAGAAGTACGTCTTCGCGCTCCCCCTGATCGCCGACTTCGGTGCGAAGTTGTTGAAGAGGTCGATGTTGCCGGAGACGAAGTTGGCCAGAGCGGCCGCGTTCGTGCCGTTCTTGATGTCGACGACGTACTTCGGTGCGACGCGGAGGCCTAGAGCCTTGGTCGCCCACCAGTTGGGGTTCTTCTTCCACACGACCGTCTGCGTCTGGGTCCCAATCCCGGACTGATACAGGTACGGGCCGGTGCCGACGATCGGCTGCTTCAGGTTGCCGCTCGCGATGTCCGTCTTGCTGAAGCGGGTGAAGACGTGCCGCGGGACGATCGCCACGTTGTAGCGGTAGAAGTCGAACTGTTGGTAGCCCGGCTTGGCGCCGAACTTGAAGACGACGGAATTTCCCTTCGCGGCGACGCTCTTCAGGCCCGTATCCCGCCAAAGCGGATTCTGCGCGTGGGTCGGGATCTTGAGGGTGTTGAGCGTGAAGATGAAGTCCTTCGCCGTGAGAGTCTTTCCGTCGCTCCACTTGACGCCCCTCCGGACGGTCATCACATAAGTGCTTTTGGACGTCCACTTGCCGGCGCTTGCGAGCCAGGGAGTGAACTTGTCCTTGAGCGGGTCGTAGCGGAACGGCGTCTCGTACGCGAACCCGACAAGACCGGTGATGTAGTCCCAGTTCTTGGCCGGGTTCAAGTCGTTGTTCGGTGACCACTGGTTGCCGCTCATATAGAAGGTTTGTGAGCGGGGGAGAGCCGTCGCGGAACCCATCTGGGATTCCGCTCCGCTCGCTCCGCCGGCGGTCATGAAGACGACGGCTGCAGCCGCGCCCAGCGCCAAGATGGCGCCCAGGACGCCGGCCGTCCGTCTCTTGGTAATTCGCATGTTGGTCATCTCCTTGGTCGACTGATTCTCTGGGCGCAAGCGCTTGAACTGTTGCTTTTCCGTGGCTTCGGTCGCATCGGGGGGCGGGCTCAATCGCGTTTCGGATAAGTACGGGATCGCGGCTTCTTTGACGACAATGTCCGGCTCGGGTTAATTCAGGGACGGGCATCCCTCCCTTCGTCGGCAGCGACCACCGTCGCGCTTTCGGCCTCTGTGCGGATGCACCGAACCGCAGCGACGCCCAACGGCTCGAGTGCCAGAGACGCCGTCGGCAGGTTGAGCTCCAGCGCCGAAATGATCGGGTCGACGGTCATCGGCTCCGCAGCGCAGTTGAGGAAGAGGGCCGTCTCCGACTCCCCGCTGCGTATGAGCCCCACCAGGACCCGCGGGTCGTCGACCCGCACCGCTCGTTCGACGCCGGCTTCGATCGCGAGCGCCGAGTAGATCCGCCAGGTGTCTTCCGGGTTGACACCCGGCGAGCGCGCGGCCATGTGCTCCAGCGGGTACGTGCAGAGCACGGCCGAGCCTGCTCCGAGGCGGTTGCGTAGGAGCGCAGGACGGCCGTGCCCGTCTACTGCGACGACCTCCGCGCCCAGGGGGTCTAGTGGGAGGTAGGCGCGGGCGCTGGGCTCGCCGGCGACGCGAAAAGTGAGGGACGAACCTTCCGCGATGTCGCCGAGGTCGTCGACAAATTTCAAGGTCACTTCGTCTTCTACGATCGGGTCGACGAGGCCGTAGCGCAGGCGATGCCGGATGCCGAAGATCTCGTCGAGCCACGAGAGCCACGGGCCGCGCTGCGTCGGCGTGCTCCCGGTGAAGTAGGAGAGGTAGATCGTCGCCCCGGACTCCGCGAGCTCACGGAGACGGTCGATGCCCGGCGCGGTCATGAGCTTCGCGCAGGGGACGAGATAGAGGCGGTCTGCTCCCGGAAGTCCGTCGCGCTCGCGGACGAGCTCGATCGGGAGATCCGCCTCCCTTGCGGCGATGTATGCCTGGAGCAGGTTCGTGCGGATGTCGCTCCGGTACGCGGGCTCCGTGAACGGCAGAACCCGCTCGAAGTGCTCGGGAACGACCAGCGCCGCCTCGCCGGTGACGCGGTCCCACTCTCCGAGCTCACTCACGAGCGAGGCGAAGTCGCGCAGCGTGCGGAGCTGCGGCTTTGGTTCCCCCCGGCCGTCGGTCAGTCCAAAGTGCAGCTCGAACGTGTGGTGGCGGTACGGGTCCTGATGGCGGAGATCGTCGAAGTCGCAGTTGTTCCAAGCGAGCCACCCACGCGCCCCTGCCAGGAGCGACGTGTGCAGCACCTGGCGGTAGTAGGCGGCAGCCTGGTCGTCGGCGGCGAAGTCCGAACTGACGCCGAACTCCTCGAGCACAACGGGCTTGCCGAAGCTTCCGGCGAGCTCGCACGCGAAGGCCGGAGTCAGGGACTGACGGACCTGATCGTCCTCCATCGGGTACGAGTGCGGCCCGATGAAATCGACGAGCGGGGCGAGCGAGCGCAGCGAGTACCCGTTGTCCGTGCCCGAGACCTCGACGCCCCAGACTCCGTCACCGATCGAGATGGGCTGCGTCGCGCCAGCCGCCCGCGCGGCCTGGACGAGGATGCGAGCCCATGCGGTCACCTCTTCGGTGCTCGCGGGCCCGCCGTAGAGCGGCATCTCGTTCGACAGGAGCCAGCCCGCAACGGCGTGCTCGTGGAACCGGCCGACTATTTCCTCGACGAACCAGGCCTGTTGGGACACGAGCCACACATCGCGGTACAGGTCGCGACCCTGTCGCCACGGGGGGTCCCAGTTCTCGCCGGACATGTGACCGACGATGAACGTCGGGATCGTCTCGAGGTCCAGGTCGGCGTGTGCGTCCAGGAAGTCGGTGAAGTGTGCGAGGGCCTGCTCGTCGAGACGCTCCGGCTCGGGGACGAAGTCAGGCCAGTAACAGAACGAGCGTGTGACCGTGCAGCCGTGCTCTGCGAGAACCTGGAGCTCCTGCCGGACGATGTCCGGCCGGTACTGCAGCCACATGCGCGGCCCGCCGGCGCGCGACCAGAAGTTCGCGCCGATCCACTTCCTCTTCGAACGTTGCGCTCCGATGCTGAAAGTCCATCACTTATCCGGTTCAGTGTCAACCGGTTAAGTTGATAGCCGTGGAGTTCAGGTGATTGCGGCTCGGCTCCGAGGGCCCCGCGGCCCGTTGGTTGTGCGCGCCGGACCGGTACTCCCGCGAGGCGTCAGCTCGCCGCGCTGGCTTTCGACATCGGCAATCGTGCGGCCCTCGATGACCTCCAGGAGATGCCGGATGGCCGTGATCCCATAAGCCACGATGTCGCGCGTGATCGCGGTCAGCGGCGGGTGGACGACCTGGCTGATCAGCGAGTCGTCCCAGCCGACGATCGAGATGTCGTCCGGCACCGCGAAGCCCATCTGCTGCGCGACGCCGAGCCCGGTGACTGCGAGCAGGTCGCTGTCGTAGATGATCGCGCTCGGCGGCTCCGGCGCCGACAGCAGCTTGCGTGTCACCCGTGCGCCGCTCTCGGCGGAGTAGTCGGTCTCGACGACGTCGCCGTCGAGCCCGAGCTCGCGCGTCGCGCTCAGAAATCCGTCGGTGCGCTGAGCGGTATGGACGAACTCGGCAACGCCGGCGACCCGCGCGATCCGGGTGTGGCCCAAGGCAGCGACGTAGCGGACGGCCTCCACGACAACAGCCGCCTCGTCGTGCCAAACCGCCGGAAGTGCGTGGTTTTTGACCGGTCCACCGACAATCACGGCCGGCAGCCCGAGCCGAACGAGCTCGTCGACGCGGGGATCGTGTTCCCGCAGATCGGCGACGAGCACACCGTCGACGCGGCGTTCACCGAACCAGCGCCGGTACACCTCGATCTCGTCCTCGATGGACTCGACCAGCTGAATCGTCAGGGCGATCGACCGGGCCGAGAGCGCCGACTCGACGCCGGCGATGAACTCCATGAAGAACGGCTCGAGCGCGAGCGTCTTGGCCGGCCGCGCCAGCACGAGCCCGCACGCATCCGCGCGCTCCACCGACAGGGCGCGGGCGGCTCGGTTCGGGTACCAGCCGAGCTCGCCGGCGATCGCGAGGATCCTTTCCCTCGTGGTGTCAGAGACTCCCGGCCGCCCGTTCAGGGCGTAAGAGACGGCGCCCTTCGAGACTCCAGCCCGCGCCGCGATGTCGCTGATCGTGACTCTGCGTGCGCCCCGCGCTGGCTGGGCCAATCCGGATCTCCTTCCGGCCGATCTTCCGCTCCGTAAGGCTCACATCTTACGTACTTGACCGGTTCAGGCAACCGGCGGTGCAGATGAGCCCGTCTCGAGAGCGGCCCTGATCTTGTCGAGCGCGTCGGTCTCGGCCGCCCCGACGTCCTTTGCAGCGGCGGCGACCGACTGCGCAACCTCGAGGACCACGTCGCGATAGGCCGGCAGGTCGTCCGGGGCCTTGGCCTGGAGGATGCTCGTCGCGGAGGTGAGAGCCTCGGTCGTCTCCTTCTCGAGCTCCTCCGTTGACGTCCTCAGCCCGAAGCCGGTACCGCGCACCTCGGCCAGCTCCTGGACGAGCGGGCTCGGGTTGTTCTTGCGCGCTTCGGAGAGATGCTTTCCGACCGCGCCGGCCTCCTTGAACGAGTCGAAGAAGCCGCGGTCGGCCAGCGAGACCAGCAGCGCGGATCCAGTCACGCCCTTCTGCAGCGTCTCCCATTCCTGTTCGGTGAAGTCCGCCTTGCTTGCCATTGTGGCCTCCTTTGTCTGAGTCCTGGAAGCGTAGGTGAGGTCAGAGGTCGCGTTCGTAGTACAGCATCACCGGGCCGTCCGGCCTGCCTTCGCGGTTCGTGAACCCGGCGCTCTCGTAGAGCGCCCGCGCGGCGACGTCGGCCTCGCTCGTCCCGAGGTCGATGTGCGCCGCACCGCGCTCCTTCGCGTGCTCCATCGCGGCCTCGAGCAGCGCTCGCCCTAGCCCATGGCCGCGGCGCTCTGGGACGACGTAGAGCTCCTCGAGGTAGGCGTCGAGCGCTCCGGTGTCGAGCGATGGTCGGAAGCGAAGCAAGGCGAACCCGTCCGGTCCGTCCCCTGCGAAAAGAACGTGACCTCGCCGCTCTCGATCAGAGGCGCCGCGCGCTCGGCGATCACGTCCGCATCCGGTGTCGGTTCGTCGAACTCCGTGTTGAAGGAGTGAAGCAGCCTTCCGAACGCGAGTGCGTCGGCGGCGGTCGCCAGGCGGATCGTGTCGCTCGGCTTCATCGTGAACGAACCGAATCAAAGCTAAAGTGGCTCAACCAAGCCAAAACGCCCAGTGTCGAAGCTGGCAATGAATCTGGGCGGGATGCCCGATTCGAGCGGGGTGCCGTGCCAGCTGCGGGTTTCCTCCGAGCCGGTGCAGTCCGTCAGCGGCTCGAGCACTCGGAAGGCAACCAGCGGTGCATGCGATGCGTTCCTGGGCTTCGGCGCGAATGTTGCTAGGAGCTCCAGGGTTCCGCATCGTTGAGTCGCCGCGACGGCTGCAGCATCGGGTGACGCCCGGCCGGACTTGACCGGCGTCTGGCTAGCCTGCCGCGATGTCCCATCAGGCCGTGCCGGCTCAGCGACTGCTCGAGGTGCTCTCGGCGAGGTTCGGGTTCAATGCCTTCCGCCCAGGACAGGAGCAGGTCGTCGATGCGCTTCTCGCGGGGAGGTCTGCGCTGGCTGTGTTTCCGACTGGAGCGGGCAAGAGCCTCTGTTACCAGTTGGCGGCGCTGCTCCTCGACGGGGTGACGATTGTGGTGTCGCCGCTGATCGCGCTGATGAAGGACCAGATCGACTTCCTGCAGCGAAGCGGGATCGATGCGGCGCGGCTTGATTCCAGCCTCGACGCCGCCGAGCAACGTGAGATCTTCGAGCGGCTGAGCGCCGGCGCTCTGAAGCTTCTCTACGTCGCACCGGAGCGCTTTAACAACGAGCGTTTCCTTGCTCAGCTTGCGCGGACGCGGATCTCGCTCTTCGCGGTCGACGAGGCGCACTGCATCTCGGAGTGGGGGCACAACTTCCGGCCCGACTATCTAAAGCTGGCGGAACGGGCTCGCGAGCGTCCGGCCGAGCGGGTGCTCGCGCTCACCGCGACCGCCACCCCGGCGGTGGTCGCGGACATCCGGGCGGGATTCGGGATCGAGGAGGCTGACGCGGTCGTGACCGGCTTCTACCGGCCAAACCTGACGCTGCTGACAACACCGGTCGGAGCCGGCGAGCGCGACGGGCGGTTGGTCGAGCGGCTGCGTGAGCGTCCCTCCGGGTCGACGGTCGTGTACGTGACGCTTCAGCGAACGGCAGTGCGAATTGCCGAGCTACTGGCTGCGGCGGGTCTACCGGCTCGTCCCTACCACGCTGGCATGTCTGCTGAGGAGCGTGTCGCGGTGCAGGAATGGTGGGCCGGGGCGGCGCACGGGATCGTCGTTGCGACGATCGCCTTCGGGATGGGGATCGACCAGGCGGATGTCCGCTACGTGTACCACTACAACCTTCCCAAGAGCCTCGAGTCGTACTCGCAGGAGATCGGTCGCGCGGGGCGCGACGGGGCGGAGAGCATCTGCGAGCTGCTCGCCTGCCCGGACGATGTGCCGACGCTGGAGAAACTTCGCTTTCGGCGACACGCCGACGCGCGAGGCGCTGGCTGGTCTGCTCGCGGACGTGCTCGAGCATCCCGAGGGCGCGGAGTTCGCCGTTTCCGAGTACGAGCTATCCGGTCGCCACGACGTGCGTCCGCTTGTGCTGAAGACGGTGCTCACGTATCTCGAGCTGGACGGGGTGCTGAGGCAGGGGACTCCGTTCTACGCCGGCTACCGGCTCCGCCCCCTCGGGGACGCGTCGTTCGACGACGTCGTCGGCCGCTTCGACGCGTCGCGCGCCGACTTCCTGCGCCGCGTGATCGCCACCGGCAAGCCGGGTCGGATCTGGACGACGCTCGCGCCCGACGAGGCAGCCTCGGCGCTCGGTGAGGAGCGGCGCCGGATCGTGGCTGCGCTCGAGTACCTCGACCAGAAGGGCCTCGTCGAACTACAACCGGCCGAGCTGCGGCAGCGCTACACCGTTCTCGCGTGCGAGCCGGAGGACCAGCTGGTCGACCGCCTGCTCGAGCGCTTCTCCCGCCGCGAACGCGCGGAAACCGGACGGATCGCAAGCGTGCTCGCGCTCGTCACCCACGACGGCTGCCAGGTGAACGCCCTCGTCGGCTACTTCGGCGAGACGCGCGCAGGACGTTGCGGACACTGCAGCCACTGCCTGACCGGACGCGCCCAGAACCTTCCCGAGGCCGCGCGGCCGCCTCCGATCGAGACGGCCGTCGACGCTGATGCGCTTGTGGCGCTCCGCACCGGCCATCCCGACGCGCTCGGCCTGCCGAGGCAGCTCGCGCGATTCCTCGCCGGCATCACGAGCCCGGCGACCGCCCGCGCGAAGCTGACCAGGGACCCGCTCTTTGGGGCGCTCGCCGAGCGTCGGTTCGCCAACATCCTCGCCTGGTGCGAGGCGGCTGAGCTTTAGCGCGCTCTCCTCTCCGGGGTTTGAGCCCCTTAAGAGGAGGCCGATCTATCGGCGGGGCTTAAGCCGATGTCCGAACCGACACCAGCCGAGCAGGGACGCGTCGGGGAGCCGCTCCTCCGTCGACGGGCTCGGTGAGCCTGGCCTCCCACTCGGTTCTGCTAATGCCCCGGGCTCTCGAGGGCGTGAAGGATCCCGTCGCCCGCGGATTCACACCCACAGGGGAGGCGTAGCTCCACCGGACGATTCCGTCAGCGTCGATCAGGTAGAGAGCCCGTTCGCTCGTGTCGTCGTCGGCCCGGTAGACCCCATACCTGCGTGAGACCTCTCCCTTAAGCTCGAAGTCTGCGAGCAGCGGGAAGTGGAAGTTCCGGTCTTGGGCGAACGCCAGATGACACCAGATGCCGTCAACGGAGCCACCCACGAGCGCAGCGCCGAACCGTTGGAACTCAGGCAGCAGCTGCTGGTACAGGGCCCAACTGGTCAGAGCAGACGGGGCTCCAGTCCTCCGGGTAGAAGACGAGGATCACAGGGTGGCCCCGGAGCTCGGAGAGCGAGAGCGTCTGGTCGGGCGTCGACGGAAGCTCGAAGCCGGGGCCTGCGTTCCGGGTCCAAGCGGCTCGGCTGGCCCGGTCATTCCGAGCGTTTTGATGCGTGGCACGCCTTCGATCACCCAGCACCCTGGGCAGGCCTCCGGCCGACTTCGAGTGCTCGCGCGAGGTCGGTGATCGAGAGCAGCCCGGCCAGGTGTCCGTTGTCGACGACGAGCCCGCGATTCGTCGGCCCGGAAAGCTCCACCAACGCATCCACGGCCGGCTCGTCCTCGGTGAGCTGTGGGACCTCGTCGAGCGAGATCATCGTGTCCCGCACTCGCCGCCCATCCCATTCCGAGCGGGGCACCGCGGCGACCGAGGCGAAAGCGAGGAGGCCCACGGGACGCCCAGCGTCGAGCACGGGGTACGTGGTGAAGCGGTGTGACCCGGCGACCTCGTCCATGAAGCGCCCAATCGTCGAGTCGGCGTCGACGGTGACCGGCTGCCGCACCATCAGGTCGCGAACCCGCAGTCCGCCCAGCGCCTGTTCCGTCGCGGCGTAGCGAGCCTCCGCCTTGGCGCCCTGGAGGAGGAACCAGCCGATGAAGGCAAGCCAGGCGCCGCCGAACGAGCCCTGGAAGATGAACATCGCGAGGCCCAGAGCGATGAACAGGTAGCCGAAGCCTTGCCCGATCTCCGAGGCGACGCGGGTCGCCCATGCGTAATCCCGCTTGGCTCGCCAGAGCGCGGCGTGCAACACGCGGCCGCCGTCCAGCGGCGATGCCGGGAGCAGGTTGAAGGCGGCCAGGATCAGGTTGATGTAGCCGAGCCAGGCCGCCGCCCCATCGACGGCGCTCGGCAGGCCGGCGAGCGCGATCAAGACGAACACGACGCCCAGGCCGATCGAGACCAGCGGCCCCGCAACGGCGACCCGGAACTCGGCGCCGGGGCTTGCGAACCGATCCTTGAACTCCGAGACGCCGCCGAAGAGCCAGAGGACAATTGAGTCGACCTCGATCCCCTCGCTCCGGGCCACCCACGAATGCCCCAGCTCGTGGAGCAGGATCGACGCCAGAAACAGCAGGGCGCCGACGATGCCAGTCACCAGGTAGGTGCCGTCCGACAGGCCTGGGTTCTGCGACGGGAGGACGCCGTCGGCCAGCGACCAGACGATCAGCACGAAGACCGCGATCAGGCTCCAGTTGAGCCGGACCTCGACGCCGCCGTAGCGGCCGATCGAGAAGTTCCCGTCCATCCTCCGTTCTCTGCGTTTCGGCGCACCGCTGACATCTGGCGGGTTGACCGCTGCTCCGTTAGCCATCGGGGTCTCCTCTCGCGGGTGCAGTCACTCTCGCGTTAGCGAGAGTTCATCGCCCGTGGAAGCTACTGGTCACGGCCGGTCGGCGGTGCTCATGGCAACTCCTTCTGACGAGGGTGGGACTAGCCGGCGGACCTACGGCCGCGTCGTGGCTGATCGCGCTCATGGTCTGGCGGCTTGGCCGGATCGAGGAGCGCTGGTCGGCGCACGTGGAGGATTCCGGGCGCATGTATTAGTCGGAACGACGCATAGAGTGATGCACCGCCGATCGAACCAGAGAGGGGGAAGGTGACCTTTCAAGAGATCATCAAGCTGCATCCACAGCCGAGCGGGGTGGATCGCGACGTTCTCGTGCGCTGCGTAGAGGAGTGTCTCGACTGTGCCGCCAGCTGTACGGCCTGCGCCGACGCCAGCCTGAGCGAACCCGATGTCCAGGAGATGGTTCGCGTCGTTCGACTGTGCCTCGACTGCGCCGACGCGTGCGACGCCACCGGCCGCATCGTGATCCGGCAGACCGCGCCGGATCTTCGCCTCATGCGGACAATGATCGAAGCCTGTGCGACGGCCTGCGTCGTCTGTGCCGGCGAGTGCGACCTCCACGCCGCCCATCACGAGCACTGCCGACTCTGCGCCGAAGTCTGTCGCCGTTGCAAGCAGGCGTGCGACGACCTTCTCGAGGCGATCGGCTAACCGCACCTAACCGTGCGGCGCTACTGAGTGCGGTGCGCCGCTCGCCGCTTGCTCGGCGTGATCGTGGTTAGCCGGGCCTGCAGTCAAGGCGGACGGTGTCGGTGCGCCGACACCGCCGCCAGTACCACGGCGGCGAGGAGCTCAAAGCTTGCCTGCGCGAGGACGCACGCCGGTCGACGTCCTTAATCGTGATCCCGGCGATTCAGGGCTTGGGGTGGTCTGGCCTGCGCCAATCTGGGCTGATGGGCAAGTCTCAGCGGTGGCGAATGGACCTCGCTTCGGCCCATGAAGGGCGACTGCTGCATGGTGGATCCCTCGATGTCGAGGTTGGGGAGGAGATTGTCGAGCGGGCGTGGCAGCCACCAGGACTTGTGGCCGAGCAGCGCGAGCACTGGTCACGAGCGCACTGGACGACGGTGCGAGCTACCGCGATCGGGGACGAGGGTCATTCGCACGACGAATGCGTCTAGAGGACGCCGACACCGAGACCGAAGGCGTTGGTCCTCAGGGTGGCGTCGGGGGTTCCGACGAAGCTGGCGAAGACCGTCGCGTCCGGGTCGAGCCACGCGTAGCGTCGGCCCGACGGATGCCGGCTCGGAGCGGCGACGATGTAGCCGCGCCGGCCGTTGCGCAGGTCGACCCCGGCCGGCCTGCCGAGCCGGGCGGTCGAGTTTCCGAGCTCGAGCGGGGTCTCGTAGAGCAGGTGCCGGCCCTTGCCGGTCGTCTGCACTCGCCGGCAGCGGTCCGAGCCGGAGCTCGAGCCGCTCGAGCGAGAGCTCGCCGGCGGGCGGCAGGACAGGGTGACCCTGCCGGGCGAGCTCGAGGCGGCGGCGAGCATCGTCTCGGCCGCCCTCTCGCGCTCAGAACGGGATGTCGCCGTCGAGAGCATCGGAGACTCGAGAAAGCCGTGGGAGAGTGACGTGTGGCGTTGCCAGCACGTGTGGTTTTCGATACGCCGACGACATCCGCCAGCTCCTAGCATCGGAGCATGCGCGGTTGATCGTCGAGGACGAACCCTATATGGCGGACGCGATCCGCGATGGCCTACGCCTGGAAGCGATCAATGCACCTGATACCAAAGGAGGTCGGCGTGAATAGATCGCTCATGGCCGCAGCGGCGGCAGTCGCAACGTTCGCTGTGATCGGTTCATTCGATGCGATGGCGGCGACGTTCTCTCGAAAAGTGACCCTGAAGGCAGGCGCGTCCACGCGATCGATCGCGCTCCCGTCCGTCTCGAAGCCGACTGTGTACTCGGTAACTGTCACCGGTCCAAAAGCGGTCAAGGTAACGGCCGACCTGCGCGGCAAGAATCGCTCGATCGCCTACCCCGGGATCGTCACGACGGCCAAAGGAACGAAGCGGATCCGCATCTACACGTATCGGCCGCTCGCGGCGGGTAGCTACCGCGTCGTCCTCGCGAAGCAAGCGGGTCCGTCGGGCAGGGTGACGCTCAAGGTGACCTCCAAACTGCCGGAGCGCGGTGGTGGTGGCTGAGTCGTGGACGGAAGGCAGGGCCTGGGGGCAGTGTCGTTGCTCTGGGGTGGTGGGCAGGCTCGGCTCTGGTGGCGGTGAGCATGACCCGAAGCACGATCGACCGCGCACGGGTGGCGAGAGGGCGCTCGCCTGCACCAGTGTTCTGAAAGTACGCCTGGCCGAAGTTCAGACGATGGCCGCGAGCTGTTCCGTCGCGGCGCTTCAATCCGAGTCATCGCGGACGCGTCGGTAGCGCTCGTAGATCACACGCGCGCCGAACGTCCTGGTCTCGATCAGATCCAGCGGGACGTCTTCGGTGACCGGTGGAAGGAACGGCGTGCCGCCACCGACAACGTGGGGGTTGCGGAACATGCGCAGCTCGTCGACAAGGCCAAGCTCGATCGCTCCCGCGGCCAGGCCAGCGCCGCCGATCCCTACATCCTTGTCTGTTGCGTCGAGTGCCTCTGCGGCCTCCTCGGCCACGGATGACTTGGCGAGCCGGGCGTTGCCCTGGACGCTGTCTAGGGTGCGGCTGAAGACGACCTTCGGGATCGCGCACCAAACGTCGGCGAACTCCGCCCCGGCCTCGTCGTCGCGCAACGACAGATCCGTCTCCCACACCAGCATCGTCTCGTAGAGCCTGCGGCCGCACAGAAAGCCCCCCAGCTCGCGTGTCTGCACGATGTGAAAAGCAAACTGCTCCTCGTTGGGAACGCCCCACCCGAACGCACCCTCGCGGTCGGCGATAAAGCCGTCCACCGAGACGCTCATCGAATAGATCAGCACGGCTTCAAACTGTCGAGCCAGAGCGGGCGACGATCCTCGGCAACGAGATCCACCCATACGCTCCGCATCGCGCTCCCCTTCGTTTCGCAGTGGCCTTCACTGTAAAGACGGATCGCGAGAGAAGAACTCATCGTCGTGGCGCTCCAAACGATCGTACGGCCGGCGGCCCAGGCGGCTGAGAACTGGGCTGCGCGAGCGTCCTACGCCTGGACGTTTAGGGCACTTGTGGGGCACGCCTCGGGCGTGTCCAATGAGCCTTAGAG
>JBKPGE010000279.1:0-12012 GCA_046729215.1 Actinomycetota bacterium
TGGTCGATGAACTGTCGGTTCCAGATCGGCTCGAAGATGCCGTTCGCGAATCGCAGCGCCAGCATGTTCTGGACCGTCTCTTTGCCCAGGTAGTGGTCGATGCGGAAGATCTCGTCCTCGGTGAAGTGCTGTTGCAGCAGCTGGTTCAGCTCGCGGGCGGACGCGAGATCGCGTCCGAATGGCTTCTCCACGATCAAGCGGACCCAGCCGGTGGTCGTCCGGCGGGGGCCCAGCCCTTGCACCAGGGTCGGCATCGCCGCGGGCGGGACGGCGAGGTAGTAGACGCGGTTGCCGCGCGTCTCGAACTCCTCGTCCATTTCGGCCAGGCACTTGGCGAGCTTGTCCTTCTCGCTCTCCTCGTTGTAATCGGTTCCGACGTACCGCGTCCGGGAGGCGAGCTCGTCCCAGACGGACTGCGAGAACTCGTCGCGGCCGAACTCCCGCACGGCTTCCTCCATGTTGGCCACGAACTCGTCGCTCGACTGCTCCGTCCTTGAGATGCCGAGGATCGCGAAGTGCTCGGGCAAGAGCTTGCGGACTGCAAGCGCGTAGAGGGCGGGGAAGATCTTGCGCCGCGTGAGATCGCCCGTTGCGCCGAAGATCGCGAGGATGCAGGGCTCCGGCATGCGCCGAAGCCGCAGCCCTTCGAGGAGCGGGTTCTGCTCGGTGTCAGTCGTGACGGACTGCGTGTCCACCGAACTGGTTCCTGAGCGCTGCGTCTACTTTGGCCGCGAACGACTCGTCTCGCCGCGAGTCGAATCGTGCGAAGAGCGCCGCGACGATCACGTAGAGCGGCACGGCGGTGTCGATGGCCTGCTGAACCGTCCAGCGGCCTTCGCCGGAATCCTCGACGTAGCCCTTGATGCCTTCGAGGTTCGGGTTCTCCTGCAGCGCACGGGCGAGCAGGTCGAGGAGCCAGCTGCGAACGACGGAGCCGTGACGCCAGAGCTCCGCGATCGCGGCGAGGTCGAGGTCGAACTCGGAGGCCTGCATCAGGTCGAAGCCCTCGGCATAGGCCTGCATCAGGCCGTACTCGACGCCGTTGTGGATCATCTTCACGAAATGGCCCGCGCCTGACGGCCCGACATGTGCGTAGCCGCCCTCCGGTGCCAGCGCCTCGAAGATCGGCTGCAGGCGGCCCACCGGCTCCGCGTCTCCTCCAGCCATCAGCGCGAATCCTTCGCGCAGCCCCCAGATCCCGCCGGAGACGCCGCAGTCGACGAAGTAGAGATCGCGTTCGGCGGCCTCTGCACCGCGCCGCTGTGAGTCGCGGAAGTTCGAGTTGCCCCCGTCGATGATCGCGTCACCCTGCTCGAGGATCCCGAGAAGCTCCTGAAACGCGTTCTCGGTGATCTCGCCGGCCGGGATCATCAGCCAGACATGGCGCGGCGGATCGAGCTGCTGGGCGAGCTCTTGGAGCGACTCCGCCGTTGACTCGACATTCGGGTCGTAAGTCTTCACCTCGTGGCCCGCTTTCTGGAGCCGTTCGGTCATCCCGGATCCCATGCGGCCGAGGCCGACCATTCCCAATTCCACTAGGTCTCCTCCAGTCGAACGCGAGCGATGCGCCGGCCGCGTTCCTTCAGAGCTTCGAAGTCGCCCACTGCCTGGGCGGCGATCAGCGTGCGGAACCCGTACGGCCGTCCGGGGATCGCTAGCTCTTCGTCGAGATCGTCGACGACCTGGATGAAGACACCGGTGTCGGGTCCCCCCTTGTGCAGCTGCCCGGTCGAGTGGAGGTACCGTGGCCCCAGCCCGACGGCGACGGCGCAGCCCGTCTCCTCCGCTCGCCGAACGAGCGGCTGGAGCTCGTCCTCGCGAGCGGGGTCGATGAAGGCCAGGATGGCGATGTAGTCCCCGGGCCGAGCCTCGGCCAACAGCGCGTCGACCGACCCTTCCGGCCGCGTCTGGGGGCCAGGCCCCTGTACCTGACTGGAAAGGATGGCGGTAGTTCGGTCCTTCGCCTCCTGCACGTTCGGCTGATCAAACGGATTCACGCCGAGGATCGAGCCGGCCACGGCCGTCGCGAACTCCCAGCGAAAAAACTCCTGTCCGAGCTCGTACGGGTCTTCCAGCCGGAACTCGTGCACCTGCGTGTCATCCGGGCTCTCCCCGACCACGGGGACGAGACCCTTGCCGTCCTTGCCCGTCGACTCGGCGAGCAGCTGCTCCACCCACAGGCCGAAGTCCCCGGAGACGAGTACCTTGTCGCGGCCCTCCTGCCAGCCGCGCCCGAGCGCGAGGCCGAGCTCGAGGCCCGGATTGCCGACCTCGAGGCGACACGCCTCCCGCATCTCGTCCGCCCGATCGAGGAGACGCTCGACGTCGGTGCCCATGAAGATCGCCGGAATGATCCCGAAGGCCGACAGCGCCGAATAGCGACCACCGATCGTGGGCTCGCCGTAGAAGACGTCGTCTGAGAGCTCCGCCAGGGGCGAACCGGGATCCGTGATGACGGCGAAGCGCCCGCCCCGATCCCGGAAGTAATCCACGTGGCTGCGCGTCTCGATCGTCGTCCCGGACTTTGATGCAGCGAGGAAGAGCGTGCGCCCGAGGTCGACGCCCTCCTCGAGCCGCCGGATCGCCGCAGGATGAGTCGTGTCGAGGACGTGGAAACGCTCGACGCCAAACGTCCGGCGCATGACCTCCGGGGCGAGGCTCGAGCCGCCCATGCCGAGCAGGACGAACTCGTCGGCATCGATGCGCGTGGCGGCCTCCATCAGCTCGTGGGCCCGCTCGCGCATGCGCGAGGGCTCGTCCAGCCAGCCCAGCCACTGGGCCTCGTCGCTCCCCGTCCAGACCGACGGGTCGCGCTCCCAAATGCGTTCGACGAGCTCGGCGGTATCGATCACGGACTACGCCGAGATGAGCTCGCCGCGCTTGGCCCGGATGCCGTCGAGGAGCTCCTCGAAGGAGTCGGCGAACTTCTGCACGCCCTCCTCCTCGAGCACGCGCGTCACGTCGCCGTAGTCGATCCCGATCCGTGCCAGCTCCTCGAAGAGCTGGTGCGCCTCGTCCAGCCCCTCTTCGAGCGTCGGACGAACCTCGCCGTGGTCCTGGAACGCCTCGATCGTCTCTTTCGGCATCGTGTTCACCGTCTCAGGGCCAATCAGCTCCTCGACGTACATGACGTCGCGGTAGGCCGGGTTCTTCGTGGACGTGGAGGCCCACAGGCACCGTTGCGGCCTCGCGCCCCGCGCCGCGAGCGCGTCCCAGCGGCCTCCGGAGAAGATCTCCTTGTAGCGCTGGTACGCGAGCTTCGCGTTCGCGATCGCGAGGCGGCCCTCCAGGTGGTCGGCCCCGCCGATCGCGTCGAGCCGCGTGTCCGCCTCCGTGTCGACCCGGGAGACGAAGAAGCTCGCCACCGACAGCGTGTTCGCCGGGTCACCGCCTCCGGCAACAAGCCGTTCGATCCCGCGGATGTACGCCTCGGCGACCTCGGCGTACCGCTCCAGGGAGAAGATCAGCGTGACGTTGATGCTCCTGCCGCGCGCAATCATCTCCTCGATCGCGGGGAGACCCTCCTTCGTCGCGGGGATCTTGACGTAGAGGTTCGGCCGGTCGATCGTGTCGTGGAAGCGCTGTGCCTCTGCGATCGTCGCCTCGGTGTCGTTCCCGAAGTTCGGATCGACCTCGAGCGAGACGCGGCCGTCCACTCCGTCGGTCCGTTGCCACACCGGGTGAAACAGGTCGCAGGCCTCGGTGATGTCGTCGAACGCGAGGCGGAGGAAGATTTCCTTCAGGTCGTCCTCCTCGGCCAGCACTTCGCGGAGCTGGTCGTCGTACCAGCCCCCTTCTGACATTGCCTTCTGGAAGATGGTCGGATTGGACGTGACGCCGACGACGGCGTCCTCGTCGATCATGCGCTGGAGCTCGCCGGTCCGGAGCCACTCCCGCGAGAGGGAGTCGATCCAGACGCTCTGGCCGAGCTCGCCCAACTGGTGGAGGCGCGATTTAGACATTCAGGCCCTCCCTTTCCATCGCTTCGATCTTCTCAAGCCTTCTGCGGTAGCGCTCTGCGCCGCTGAACTCGGCCCCGAGAAAAGCCGTGACCAGCTCGGCGGCGAGGTCGCCCCCGACGACCCCTGAGCCGATGCAGAGCACGTTCATGTCGTCGTGCTCCACACCTTGCCTGGCGGAGTACGTGTCATGGCAGATCGCGGCCCTGATCCCCGCCAGCTTCGACGCCGCCACCGAGGCGCCGACACCTGAGCCGCAGACGAAGATGGCACGCTCCGCGTCAGCTGCCCGAATAGCGTCCCCGATTTCCCTCGCCTTGTCGGGATAGTCGATGCGCGGCGTTGATTTGTCAGTGCCCAGGTCTACCAGCTCGTGCCCAAGCCGCTGAACTTCTTCAAGCACGCGGTCGCGAAGCTTCACGCCCCGATGGTCAAAGGCCACAGCAACTCGCATGCCTCGACTACGTTACCCCTACATGGGCGACTCAGACCTTTGGCGGGAGCTCGGGCAGCAGCTGCGCGTAGATGCCGTTCGCGCGAGTGAGAAAGCCGGCTCCGGCCACCCGACGTCGTCCATGTCCGCCGCCGACTTGGCGGCCGTGCTTCTGGCTGACCACTTCCGCTACGACTTCGACGATCCGAAGAGCCCGGCGAACGACCGCCTGATCTTCTCGAAGGGGCATGCCTCACCGCTCGTCTACGGGCTATTCCGTGCCGCCGGCGTGCTCTCGGAGGAGGAGTTCATCACCTACCGGCAGTTCGGAAGCAGGCTTGAGGGTCACCCCACGCCCGTCCTGCCCTGGGTCGACGTTGCGACCGGCTCCCTTGGACAGGGGCTGCCGATCGGCGTCGGGATGGCGATCGCCGGCAAGCGGCTCGACCGGCTGCCGTTCCGCGTCTGGGTCATCTGCGGCGACAGTGAGATGGCCGAGGGCTCGATGTGGGAGGCGGCCGAGCACGCTGCCTTCTACGAGCTCGACAACCTGACCGCGATCGTCGACGTCAACCGGCTCGGCCAGCGCGGCGCGACCATGCACGGGTGGGACCTCTCGTCCTACTCCGAGCGCCTGCGCGCATTCGGCTGGCATACGATCGAGATCGACGGCCACGAGGTCGACCAGATCGACGCCGCCTATCGGGAAGCGGAGTCGACGGCCGGCAAGCCCACGGCCGTCGTCGCGAAGACGATCAAGGGCAAGGGGTACTCGAAGGTCGAAAACCAGAACGGCTGGCACGGGAAGGCGATCGCCGAGGAAGCGATCGAGGAGCTCGGCGGATTACGGAACATCACCGTGGACATCCCCAAGCCGGAGCAACGCGAGCCGCGCCCCTTCGAGCCCGAGCCCCAGGAGTGGCCCGCGTACGACGTCGGAGCGGAAATCTCGACTCGGAAGGCCTACGGCGAGGCACTCGCAGCGCTCGGCGGCGGCGACGGCGCCGTGGTCGCTCTGGACGGCGAGGTCTCCAACTCGACCTTCTCCGAGATCTTCCGCGACGCCCACCCCGAGCGGTTCTTCGAGATGTACATCGCCGAGCAGCAGATGATCGCTGCCGCAGTCGGGATGCAGGTGCTCGGGTGGAAGCCATTCGCCTCGACGTTCGCCGCCTTCACCAGCCGTGCTTACGACTTCGTCCGCATGGCGGCGGTCAGCCGGGCGACGATCAAGGTCTGCGGATCCCATGCGGGCGTCTCGATCGGCGAGGACGGGCCTTCGCAGATGGGCCTCGAGGACCTCGCCGCGTTCCGCGCCGTCAACAGCTCGACCGTCCTCTACCCGTGCGACGGGAACGAGACGGCCGAGCTCGTACGGGCGATGGCCGACCTCGACGGCATCTCCTACCTGCGGACAACGCGGAGCGACACCCCGGTGATCTACGACACGGACGAGGAGTTCCCAGTCGGCGGAAGCAAGACGCTGCGCTCGCCGGACGACGAGGACGTCACGATCATCGCGGCCGGTATCACGTTGCACGAGGCGCTCAAGGCGGCCGACACTCTCGAGTCAGAAGGAATCTCGGCACGCGTGATCGACTGCTACTCCGTCAAGCCGATCGACGCGGAGACGCTTCGGAGCATCGGAACGCCGATCGTCACCGTCGAGGATCACTGGGCCGAGGGCGGCCTCGGCGAGGCGGTTCTCGCCGCACTCGCGGACATCGATGAGCGTCCGCCGGTGTCGCTGCTCGCCGTGCGCGAGATGCCGCACTCCGGCAAGCCTGCGGAGCTGCTCGCGGCGGCCGGGATCGACGCAGAACACATCGCCGCGGCGGCGCGCTCGCTCGTCGGCGCCCGCGCGCCCGCTTAGCCGGCGGCCCGGCGCAGCTGTTCGTCCAGCGGGACGAGCGGGATCTGGAACGTCTCGGCCGCGTCGTCATTCGAGACGACGCTATCGCTCTCTTCCAGCATCGTGAGGAGGTCGCGGGTGAGCGGGATGTTGCCCGGTAGCCGCTCGGTGACCGCGGCCGGCACGCGCATCAGCCCGATCGGCATGTGCAGCGTCGGCCGGCGGCGGATCCTCAACGTTTCTCTGATGCGCTCCCAGAGCTCGTTCCAGGTCACGATGTCGGGCCCGCCGATCTCGAAGGCGCGGCGCGCTGCCGCGGCGTCGTCAATGGACTGTGCGAAGTAGGCACCCACATCGTCGAGCCAGATGGGCTGGATCCGCTGCTCGCCGCTCCCCATGATCGCAGTGAAGGGCGAGAGCTTCGCCATCTTGATGAAGGTCGGGAGAATCCCGCCCTTAGCCGCGAAGATGAAGCTCGGCCGGAAGATCACGTGCTCGAGCGCAGAGCGCTCCAGGTCCTGCTCCATCGTCCACTTCGCGTTGTAGTAAGGGACGAGGTCCTTCGTCTGCGCGGTCACCCCGAGCGCGCTCATCAGGACGAAGCGCCGGACTCCGACCTCGGTCGCAGCCGCGATCAGGTTCCGCGTGCCGGCGACCATCACCCGCTGGAACTGCTCCCGCTTGCCCTGCCGGATCGCGACGAGGTGGACGACCACCTCGATCCCCTGTACCGCCCGGCGCAGGCTCGCCAGGTCGGTGACGTCGCCCTCCGCGGCCTCCTGGCAGCGGATCCCGGCCTCCCTCCACGTACCGGGTTTGCGCTCCAGTACGCGGACCTCGTGGCCGGCGTCGACGATCGCATTCGCCACCGCAGGCCCGACGAAGCCGGTCGCTCCTGTGACGAGGACCTTCACCTAACGCGCTCGCGGAAGTTCTGCCAGTACCTGCTCGGGGTGGGGCCTTGCTGCCCCTGGTATTTCGAGCCGAGCTCACCGGAGCCGTAAGGTCGCTCGGCGGGCTCCGAAAGTTGCACGAACGAAAGCTGCCCGATCTTCATCCGGTGGTAGATCGTGATCGGGAGGTTGGCGACGTTCGAGAGCTCCAGCGTGACGTGGCCGTCCCAGCCGGGGTCGATAAATCCTGCCGTCGAATGGATGAGCAATCCGAGCCGGCCCAGGCTCGACTTCCCCTCAAGCCTGGCCACGAGGTCATCCGGGAGCACGATCCGCTCGAGCGTTGAGGCCAGCACGAACTCGCCTGGGTGGAGGATGAACGGCGCCTCCTCGCCGACCTCGACCAGCTCGGTAAGGTCCTCTTGCGGCTCCTTCACGTCGATGAACGGGTAGCGCGCGTTGTGGAAGACGCGGAAGTAGCGATCGACGCGAACGTCAACGCTCGAGGGTTGGAGCAGCGACTCGTCGTACGGATCGATCAGGATCCGGCCCTCGTCGATCAGTCGCCGGATCGTGCGGTCTGAGAGAACCACGGCGCGGATTGTATGGTCGAGCCCGTCATCGTCCGGAAGCGGACCGACCTCGCTGTGACGGTCTCGGACTTGTTAGAGCGTCGCCCCGGCCGCCCGGCTGAGGTCAGCGAACTCGCTCTCGGAGAGCTCGAGCGTAGCCGCGCCGACGTTCTCCTCGAGGTGCTCGAGCGACGAGGTTCCGGGGATCACGAGCATGAACGGCGAGCGCTGGAGAAGCCAGGCGAGTGCGACCTGTGCGCGAGTCGCGTCGTGCACCGCTGCCACCTCGGCGATCCGACCTGCGCCGCGCGTCAGCTCGCCGAACCCGAGCGGGAACCACGGGAGGAATGGGATGCCCTCGCGCTCACAAGCCTCGAGGACGCCTTCTGAATGGCGGTCGGCGACGTTGTACCGGTTCTGAACGGTGACGATCGGAGCCACGTTGCGAGCCTGGGCCAGTTGCCTCGTGTCCACGTTAGAGAGGCCGATGTGGCGGATCTTCCCCTCTTGCTGGAGCTCGGCGAGCGCGCCGACGGATTCCTCGATCGGCACCGACGGATCTACGGAATGGAGCTGGTAGAGGTCGATTCGCTCGACACGCAGGCGGCGCAGGCTGGCCTCGCAGGAGGCGCGGAGGTGCTCCGGTCGCCCGTCGCGCAGCCATTCGCCCTGCCGCTCGTGCGTGAGGCCGCCCTTGGTCGCGATCACGAGATCGTCCGGATACGGGTGAAACGCGTCGGCGATCTGGTGCTCGTTGACCTCGGGGCCGTAGGAGTCCGCCGTGTCGACGAAGTTCACGCCGAGCTCGACCGCTCTGCGCAGCACCGCCTTCGCGTTCTCTGGATCGTCGGGCTCGCCGATGACACCGGGCCCGGTCAGGCGCATGGCGCCGAAGGCCATGCGGTTCACGGTCTGGTCGCCGAGCGTGACGGTTCCCGCCGCCGCGGCAGGGTGGGTGGTCGGCTCGATTGACATCCGCCGGAAACTAGCGCAGAGTCAGGCCGTCTAGAGAACGAAGGGAGACGGTCGACGTGCGCACGTTTTTCCGCTGGTGGATGGTGTTGATGGTTGCTCTCGTCGTGCTGCAGATCGCGTTTGCAGGGTACGGCGCGTTCGACACCGCCGACAAAGTCGCCAACGGGACGGTCGACGAGCAGTCGTTCGAGGACAGCTTCGGACTACACATCGGCTTTGGCTACCTCGTCATCCTCGGCGGGCTGCTGACGTTCATCTTCGCGCTCGCTTCCCGAGTCGGTCGTCCGCGTGTCCTGCATGCGCTCGGCATCGCCGTGCTGTTGATCGTCCAGCTGCTCTTGGCGTGGACCGGCTCCGCGGTTCCGGTTATCTTCGGCGCGCTGCATCCACTGAATGCGTTCCTGGTCCTCGGGGCCGTCGTGGCACTCACGGTGCGGATGTGGCGGGAGCCGGTTAGCGAGGCGGTGCCCGAGGCCGCGCCCGCCGTCTCACCGCCGGCGACGTAGCCGCGGTCTCTCACTCGGGGTGGTTGTCCGGGCCGTCGCCCAGACGGAAAGGCGTCGTCAACCCTTCGTAGGCCACGTGCATCGTCAAGCCGTCTCGCGCATGGGGGAGGTTGTGGCAGTGGTCCATCCAGATGCCCGGATTGTCCGCGCGGAAGGCGACCTCGTACTCCTCGTGACCCTCGACGTTGAGCGTGTCGACCCACCAGGGGCTGCCAGTGGTCGGCTTGCCGTCGCGGCTCAGGACGAGGACGTGGTGGCCGTGTAGGTGCATCGGATGCACCGAGCCGGTGTCGTTGACGATCTTGAACTTGACCAGGTCCCCTCGAGAAACCATGTACATCGGCGTCTCCGGAAAGAGCTTTCCGTTGATCGCCCAGTGGTAGCCCGGTCGACCGTTCAGGAATCCGACCTTCTTGGTGATCTTCAGGACGAAGCTGCGGTCGAAGTGCGTCGTCGAGCCGAGGAACGTCGGTTTCGGTTGGCCGTAGCTCGCGGCGTCGAAGTCGTCGCCTTCGGATTCCTCCACGTGAAGCTGGGGGTCATCCGGGTCGCTGACAAGCACGAGCCTCGTCAGGGTGGCGTCGAGAAAGAGCCCGACGGAGTACTGCGGCATGATGAATGTGATGTCGTACCTCGCTCCGGCGCCCAGCAGTAGCGGCTTGCCCTCGATGGGCGTCGGTTCGTTCAGATCCGTCCCGTCGATCGCGGCTACACGGAACGCCGTCCCCGCGAAGTGGAACCGCTCGGGGAAGCTGTTGGAATTGACCAGCCGCAGCCGCACGGGCGTGCCGGGGGGAACGGGCCGTCGTTGCCTGCCCGCATGTGAGCCGAGAACTGTTGCGCCCGAGAAGTCGTGCGCGATGACCGTCAGGTCGAGTCTGCGGCGGCGCGGCTGCTCGCGCGGCTCGATCACGAACGCCCCGTAGAGGCCGCGCCGGACCTGTCGCGACGAGATCTGGTGCGAGTGGTACCAGAACGTCCCGAGCTGGTTCGCGCGGAAGCGGTACACGTGGCGCTCTCTGGGCATGACGGCGTCTTGCGTCACTCCGGCGACGCCGTCCTCGGCGATTGGCACGTCCACGCCGTGCCAGTGGATCGTGACGCCTTCGTCGATGTCCTTGTTGACCAGGGTGGCCTCGACCAGATCGCCTTGCCGGACTCGGATCTCCGGGCCGGGGATCTGTCCGTTGAAGGTCCAGGCATCGATCGTCTTGCCGGAACCAAGCTTCACACGGACCTCTCGTGCGACCAGGGTGATCCGGTAGTCCGGCTTCCCGGCTCGAGGCCCCTGCAGCTGGTCGACCCTGATTGCCCCATGTCCCGGGTGATCGTGTCCGGGCCCTCCGCCGTAGTCCGTGGACCCGAACTCGATCGCCGAATACGTGCTCGGGAGTCGGCTGTCCCACCAGGCCTTCCCGACCCACACGGCAAGGGCAAGCCCGGCGACGACGGCGACACCGATCAGCGCCCGGAGCAGCCAGATCCGCATACGTTCACGCTAGACCAGTGAGAGCTGGCGGTGTTCCTCGAGGCCGGAGAGGC
Organism: Actinomycetota bacterium; assembly: GCA_046729215.1. Classification (GTDB taxonomy): domain Bacteria; phylum Actinomycetota; class Thermoleophilia; order Gaiellales; family Gaiellaceae; genus JACDAN01. Next base: position 10,733 of record JBKPGE010000279.1, read on the forward strand.
CGAGGCCGACCAGCCGCAGGGCTCCGGGACGGTCGGCGAGCGCCCGGTCGAGGAGCGCACAGGCGAGCTCCCAGATGCGATCGGCGTCATCGGTCCCGACCGGAAGGGTTGTCGAGCGGCTCCTGATCGCGAAGTCGGGATAGCGAACCTTGGTTGTCACGGTCCTCGCCGTTTCTCCTTTCTTCTGGAGATGCTCCGCCAGTGCGTCAGCCATGGGCCGGAGCTCCGCGCGCAACTGCTCGACGTCCGAGATGTCCTGAGGGAACGTCTCCTCCTGGCTGATCGAGACGCGCTGGACCTGCAGCTCCAGGCCGCGGCGATCGATTCCACGAGCGCGTGCCCGGAGGAGCTTTCCGACCTTGCCGGGGAGGAGCGCGCGCATTTGGTCGTCGGAGAGCGCAGCAAGCGAGCCGATCGTCTCTATGCCCGCGGTGCGCAGGCGAGCCTCGGCGCGCGGACCGACGCCCGGCAGCCGGCGCACGTCGAACGGCGCCAGGAACGTAGCCTCTTGCCCGGGACGCACGACGACCAGACCACCGGGCTTGCGTTGGTCGCTCGCGATCTTGGAAACGACCTTGCAGCTCGAGACGCCGAGCGAGCACGTCAGGCTCGTCCCGCCACGGACGGCCGTCTGGACCGCCTCGGCCACGCGCCGCGCTTCGCCGAAGTCGGCGGCGACTTCGCCGATGTCGAGATAGCCCTCGTCGAGGCCGGTGCGCTCGACCGTCGGCACGACCTGTCGCACGGTGTCCCAAACCGCTCTCGAGTACGTCGAGTAGACGGAGTGGCGCGGTCGGACGAAGACGGCGTGCGGGCAACGGCGCAGGGCCTCGGCGCAACTCATCGCCGAGTGGATGCCGAACCGGCGCGCGACGTAGTTCGCCGTCGCGACGACGCCGCGTCCGTGCGGATCGCCGCCGACAACCAGCGGCTTTGTTCGCAGCGTCGGATCCTCGAGCTCCTCCACAGCGGCGAAGAAGGCGTCGAGATCGAGGTGCGCGAGGATCACAGGAGAGCACTGTACGAACCGGCCAAGCCGCGGTGCCAGGCACCAGGACATTGGCTCAAGGAGACAGACGCGCGATTGTCCACCGGCCGCCCGCATCGCGCTCGTAGCGGAAGCGATCGTGGAGGCGGCTCTCGCGGTGCTGCCAGAACTCCCAGACCTCCGGTTCCAGGCGATAGCCGCCCCAGTGCTGCGGGAGCGGGACATCGCGGCCCTCGAACTCCCGTTCCAGCTCCGCCACGCGCGCCTCGAGCTCATCGCGTGAGCCGATCAC
>JBKPGE010000280.1:0-2710 GCA_046729215.1 Actinomycetota bacterium
TTCCGTGGCCTATCGAGGTGCGCTGTACACCCGAATCGGATTACTCCGCAGCGATTACCTCTCCGTCAGACCCGAGGATGACCGCATGTGTTGCTCGTCCGAGTTCAGCGCTTGGGTACTCGTTTGCGGCTTCGCGGAAGGCGGCGAGGCAGGCCTCCTCAGCAGTCTAGGGCGCTTGTGGGCGCGTCGATTATCGTTCCGCCGTGGCCGAGGAAGCACGCCTTGAGCCCAACGAATCCGGCCTCGTGCCGGTAACAGAGGGCTGGTTCGTGGTCAACGCCCGCGATGCGGCCTGGGCCACCCATGATGTCTTCGGCGCGGAATGCCTGTTCGAAGGTCGCGAGGCCCAGTTCGACGAGTTCGGGATCAGGCTGGTCGTTTTGCTGCCTGGTCAGCCGAACGGCCTCTACCACGGCGAGGAGACGCAAGAGGACTTCCTCGTCCTGTCGGGCGAGTGCCTACTGCTCATCGAGGGGGAGGAGCGCCGGCTCGGCGCGTGGGATTTCGTCCACTGCGTGCACAACACCGAGCACATCTTCGTGGGCGCGGGCGAAGGGCCCTGCGTGATCCTCATGACCGGCACCCGCAAGCCTGGCCGTCCGATCTTCTACCCGGTGTCGGAGCTCGCGCTGCGGCATCGAGCCGGCGTCGAGGAGGAGACCCCAAACCCAAGGGAGGCGTACGCCGGCTACGCGGAAGAGTTGGAGCGCATCGACCGTCCGCCGTACTGGGACTCGCTTCCCTGGGCGTAGCGCGAGCTTGTCCCGGTCTTCTCTCCTACGTTTAGGGCACTAGTGGGGCACGAAGCGGATCAGCGGTTCCGACTTGGAATCCTGCAAACCCGCATGGTTGACCCGATGGGCGGTACCGGGATCGAACCAGTGACCTCCTGCTTGTAAGGCAGGCGCTCTCCCAGCTGAGCTAACCGCCCCGTGCCTGCATCGTAGAGCGATTCCTTCGGGCCGACGCGAAGACTGCGACGGCACTGGCCGCATGTCTGAGCCTCAGCGTGCAGCTCGCCGAGCCCGAGCATGCACCTCGCCAGCGCGCAAAACGCATGCCCGCCGCCGGTCTCGGAGTGAGCACGAGCCGCGCACCCGCGTTCCACGTCGTCGTGCAAGTCACCGCACACGCGAGCCCGGGCAGGTCGCTTGCGACCGACCCCGTGCCGGCGATCCTGACCGCGAGCCTCTGCTGATGGTCGAGCCGCACGAGCCAGGAGGAGTCCTGTACGTCGAACCACAACCCCGAGTGCCCGTAGTAGTCGTCCCGTCCTGGGTCGAGCAGCAGCGAGCCGAGCGAGGAGCCGTCGGCGTATGGATACATCAGGTCCTGTCGGTTGTCGCAGGTGTGCCCGTCCTTGGGAAACGGGCAGCCGTTCGGAGCCTCCAGCGGAACCGCTCCCAACGCGTGCACCAACTCGTGCGCGGCGACGGTTGCGCTCGGCACCAGCGGGAAGCAGGCACGGAGGAAGACGATCGCGTAACCCGGCCCGATGTCGGGGTAGCCCTCCCCCGCGCCACAGGTGTCTGGATCAGCCACCGGGCCGTCGTAGTAGATGAGGTACTTGGTGTACCGAGCCCGCACGAACGGAGCCACGATCGCCCGCGTGATCCACCTAACGTCCGCTGCAACCTTCGAGCCCTTCTGAGACATGCGAACGAACTCCATGTCGAGTTGGGCTCCACAGGAGAACGACGTCAGGTCGAAGCGGATCGCTCTCGTTGGATCCTGCTCCTGCCACCACGTTTGGATCGTCTCGGCGTCGGTCTCGATCGCCGAAGCGAGCTGGTCACGCCGATCCTGTCCGTCGGCCGGAATCATGTAGACGACCCGGATCACGTGTCCGGCGACCACGTTCGGTGTGCGATCGGCCGACGACAACGTCCCACACCACGGCAAGGCGTTTGCGGGAGCCGCCCACGTGAGCGCCGCAAGCCCAACTGCTAATCCCGCCCATCGCGGATGAGGTCGCCGCATTGCGACTCACGCTAGGAAGAAGAGCCGTGGAGTTCGTTCGCGGCCGCGACATCCGGGGTGTCAAGCGCGCGACAGAAGAGGGCACGTGTCGACGAGCCCCGGCAGGCGCGTGCCGGTCTTCGAGTAGACGGCGAACGCGAGGTTGACGATCTCAACGTAGTGGTTCGAGCCGACATCGCCGTCCCGGGTCCGGTGGGTTGGCGCGAAAGCCGAAGATGTCGAGGTTGTCCTGGTTGCTCAGCCCCTCGAAGTTCTGCAGCAGGACGGCGATCGTTTGGGGCGCCGGCGCAGCCTGGGGGACAGCACCGGGAGGCAGTTCTCGCCCTGCTCGCACGTCCCGCATGGCTCCAACCATGCGTGACTGGCTTGGCTGCGAACCTCAGGATGCCCCCAGCGGGGTTCGCACCCGCCTGCAAATCGGCCACTTTCCCGCGCGGAGGTACGCCCATGGGTACGCCGCCTCCGTGTCTCGCTGTCTTATTTGTCAAGCAGGGCGGCCAGGTCGACTCGGTCGGGCCCGCGATCACGTGCGTGTACGTGTCAGCGTTGATCGCTTTGGAGGCGTGGCCGACGAAGGGCGAGATCTCCGCCCAGGTGCGACCCTGCGCGTGCAGGACGCTGACGCGGCGATGGCGCAGGTCATGCGGGCTGAACGTCGGCGTGCGCGTGGCGACGCAGGCTCGGGTAATCGCCCGCCGCAACGCGGCTTCGTTCGACGGCCCGAACAGCT
>JBKPGE010000281.1:0-6470 GCA_046729215.1 Actinomycetota bacterium
CGCTCCAAGAGCCGGTGAAGGATGCGTCGAGCGGCCCGTCCGAGCCGAGGCGCTTCAGCTCCGGGTCGGGCTGGGGGAAGTTCGGGGTGTCGGACATCACAGGTCTCCTTTGCTCGCTGCGTGTTGTTAGCACTACGGACCGGCCGACCGTCGAGAGGTCATCGCTTGCGTCCCGTACGATCGCCTGCGATGGGTCAGGCCGCTCTTCGGGACCCGGTATGGCACGGGGTGACGGCAGACGAGGCGTGTGCGCAGCTCGGCGCCGATCCTCGGGAGGGGCTCGATGGCACCGAGGTCGGGCGCCGCCGCGAGCAGTACGGGCCGAACAAGCTGGCCGAGGCGGAGAAGGAGCCCGGCTGGCACGCGTTCCTGCGCCAGTACCGCGACCTGATGCAGCTCGTGCTCGTCGGAGCCGCGATCGTGAGCATCGTCGCGCTGCAGGAGTTCAGCACGGGCCTCGTGATCCTCGGCGTGACCGTGGTCAACGCGATCCTCGGCCTGAACCAGGAAGGCAAGGCGGCGGAGAGCGTCGCGGCCCTGCAGAAGATGCTCGTGATCATGGCCCACGTCCGCCGCGGCGGTGCGCTGAGCGACGTTCCCGCCGAGGAGCTCGTGCCCGGAGACATCGTCGTCTTCGAGGCAGGTGACAAGGTGCCGGCGGACGGCCGTCTGCTCGTGGCCGCGACGCTGGAGATCGAGGAGTCGGCTCTCACCGGTGAGAGTGTGCCGGTGCTGAAATCGGTCGAGCCGGTGCCCGGCGACGGGGTCGCACTCGGTGACCGTGTGGACATGGCGTACATGAACTCGACCGTCACGCGGGGGCGCGGCGAGATGGTGGTCACGGCGACCGGGATGGCGACGGAGGTGGGCCAGATCTCGGGAATGCTGAGCTCGGTTCAGCAGGAGAAGACGCCGCTCACCCGTCAGCTCGACCAGTTGACCGTCCTGCTGACGATCATGGCGGCGGCCGCGTTGGCGCTGGTGGTGGTTCTCGGGCTGATTCGCGGAGACGACTTCGACGATCTGTTCCTGATCGGGATCAGCCTTGCGATCGCGGCGATCCCGACGGGGCTTCCTGCGGTCGTTACGACCGTGCTCTCGCTGGGGACGCAGGCACTCGCTGCCAAGGGGGCCATCGTCAAGCGGCTCCGCTCGGTGGAAACGCTCGGTTCGACGTCGGCGATCTGCTCCGACAAGACCGGCACGCTGACGCTGAACCAGATGACCGCTCGACAGCTCATTGTCGTCGGCCGCCGCTACGCGATCGAAGGCGAGGGCTACTCCACCGAGGGCAGGATCCTTCGCGTCGCCGGCGAGACGGACACGTCCTTCGAGCCGTTTCTGCTGCCGATGGCGCTCGCGAACGACGCTGCGGTTCGCGACGGCGAGATCGTCGGCGACCCGACGGAGGCGGCGCTCGTCGTGCTCGCGGCGAAGGGAGGGCTCGATGTCGACGAGACCCGTCGCATCTACCCGCGCGTGGGCGAGGTGCCGTTCGACTCCGACTACAAGTTCATGGCGACCTTCCACGAGATGGAGGATGACGGCCGGAGGGTCGTTCGCTGCTTCGTCAAGGGAGCGCCCGATGTCCTGCTGGCGCGCTCGTCGCAGATCCGCGACGCGGACGGCTCGGCCGTGCCGGCCGAGAGCGGCCGAGACCGTGTCCTTGCCGAGAACGACCGTCTCGCCGGCGAGGGGCTGCGCGTGCTGGCTGTCGCCTCGCGCGACATCGACCCCTCTGCCTTCGATGCAGACGCGTCCTTGCTCGACGAGGTTGAGGGACTGACCCTGCTCGCGCTCGTCGGGATCGTCGACCCGCCGCGCAAGGAGGCGAAGGACGCGATCGCGCGCTGCAAGGACGCGGGGATCCGCGCCCGCATGATCACGGGCGACCATGCGACGACCGCGGCGGCCATCGCGGCCCAGCTCGGAATAGAGGGTCGAGCGTTGACGGGCACCGAGTTCGCTGCGCTCACCGACGCCGAGCTGGAAGACCAGGTCGGCGAGATCGGCGTGGTTGCGCGCGTTGCGCCGGAGGACAAGGTGCGCCTCGTCGACGTGCTGAAGCGCAACGGGAATGTCGTCTCGATGACCGGCGATGGGGTCAACGACGCGCCCGCGCTCAAGCGCGCGGACATCGGCGTCGCGATGGGGATCACGGGCACCGAGGTGACGAAGGAAGCGGGCGACATGATCCTCACAGACGACAACTTCGCAACCATCGTCTCTGCGGTCGAAGGTGGCCGCGGCATCTACGACAACCTGATGAAGTATGTGCGCGTCCAGCTCGTGATGCTGGGCGGGTTCGTCCTCACCTTCGTCGGCGCCGGGATCTTCAATGTGGCCGGCGGCGCCCCGCTCACGCCGCTCCAGATCCTGTGGATCAATTTCGCGGTCGACGTGCTTCTCGCCATCGGCCTGGGCTTCGACGAGCCCGTCCCGGGGCTCATGCGGCGGGCGCCCAGAGATGCGAGCGCCCCAATCGTCGACCGTGCGCTCGGCATCCGGCTCGCCGTCGCGAGCCTCGTGATGGCCGCGCTCACCCTCGGCGTGGTGGCTTGGGGAGAGCACCGCTACGACCTGGTCGCCGCCACGACGATGGGCCTGACAACGCTTTCCGTGCTGCACATCGTCGCGGCGCTCGAGGCGCGCGAGCCGACAGCGAGCATCTTCACCCGCTACACACTCGAGAACCGGCGGTTCCTGCAGCTGATCGGCGCCGCTCTCGTTCTCACCTTCCTCGTGACGGAGCTCGCTCCCCTGCAACGGATCTTCGACACGGTCTCGTTGACGAGCTCGCAGTGGGGAATCTGCCTGCTCGGCCCGCTTGTCTTCCTGACCATCACGGAGCTGGGCAAGCTTTACGACCGGCGCAGTGGGCAACGCCATCCGGCTCTCGCTCCGGCCGAGACTTGACCCGGTTTGGACGCATCGCGCCGGTGCTTGCCGTGGCAGCTGTCGCCGGCTACGTGCTCGGAGCCTGCGGAGGCGGCGACGTGGCGCGCTGACGACCGGAACACGCCTCACCGGGACGAGAACGGTCCTGACCGGCACGGGAGTGGCTCCAACCCAACCGACGCAGACCGTGGTGACGACCGTGACGACGGCCGTGACCACGACCTCCGAGGTCACGACAACCGCGGAACAGGTGTCTCCCACGCCGCCCCCCGCCGTCACTGAGACGCAGACATCGTCCACGAGCAGCAAGGCGTGGGCTGGATCGCCCTCGGCATCGGCGTTGCTGCTGCGTTGCTGGTCGGCGTCCTCATCTGGAGACGGAAACGCGCACGCACTGCGTCGTGGTCGTCTCAAATGGACGACCTCAACCGCCGCTGTCTGGTTGCGCTCGACGATGTTCTCGCCAGCGGCTCACTAGTAACGGGCCACGTCCAGGCCCTCGCCGCCGAGGCGCAGTTGCTCGAGGAGCGCGCACCCGACGATCTCTCGCGGACTGCAGCCGCCCGGCTGCGCGCCCGGCTCGAAGACCTTGCCGGGACGCTCGAGGCCGACAGGACTCTGCGGCTCGCCTCGCCGCCGCCGAGCAGAGAGCAGATCTCGTACTCAACGGCTCTGATCCGGCAGCGGGCTGAGCAGCTCCAGGGCGTGCTGCGGCCACCTCGCCCCGGTGAGTCTCCTGCTTGAGGTCGGGCGCGACGCGGGTATCTTCCGGGTGTGGTCGAGCAGTTGGAGGACATGCCTGCCGGCACGCTCGGGTTCCGGCTCTCCGGAAAGCTGAACCGGGACGAGTACTTCGAGATCCTCAACCCGGTGCGCGAGAAGCTGGAGCGCGGCGAGAAGGTGAGCTTCCTCGTCGAGACCGCGCCTGACTTTCACGGGCTCGATTTCGGAGCGCTCTGGGAGGACATGAAGGCAGCTGGCTCGGTTGGGCTGAAGCACCGCTCGGCCTGGGAGCGGCTCGCCGTCGTGACCGACAAGGATTGGATCCGCAACGCGATCGCGGCCTTCGCTTGGGTCATCCCCGGAGAGATCCGTGTCTTCGAGCCTCACCAGCTCGCGGAGGCGAAGGCCTGGACGGGCGGGGGCGAGCCCTAGGCCTCGTTACCGAGGAGGATGTCTGCGACGCGGGCCGGCTGTTCCAGGGCCGCAAAGTGGCCGGTGTTGGGAAGCGAGATCGACTTCGCGCCGCGAAGCACCGCCAGGTTGGCTTCACGTTCGGAGGTCTGCGACCAGTCGTGGTCTCCGTAGACCAGGGTGACCGGTGCGGTGACCCGGCCGTAGAGCGCTCGGGCAGCGATCATGCTGTCCACGTTGCGGAAGACCTCTCGAGCGACCCGCGCGTACCCGAGACGACGGCCGACGCGGCGAAGCTCGGCGAGGTAGTGATCTGGCAACGAGCTCCCGTGGAACAAGCCACCTCGCAGGACGATGCCCAGGACGGGCTTGTTCTCCATCCTCGTGACCGCGGCGCCGATCGCCGGAAGGCGAGCGCCGCCGACGTAGATGGAGGCGACGCGATTGGCTCGGCCGACGCCGGCGGTGTAGTCGTACGTGTTGAAAGCAACGACTCGTCGAACTCGGTCTTCGAGCTCGGTTGACGCGGTCAGCGCGACGGTCGCGCCCATCGATTCGCCGGCCAGCGTGACGTCTGTCAAGTCCAGAGCCGTGACGAATTCGACGATCGCGCGACGCAATGCGGGCTCGGTGTAAGTCGCTCCGGGTGTGATGTCGGACCAGCCCATGCCGGGCATGTCGACCGCGTACACGGTGAGGGCGTCGAGGATCCTCGGGATCACGAGCTGGAAGTGATCGAGCTGCGTGCGGACTGTGTGGAGCAGGATCAGCGCGGCTGGGCCGGATCCGGCCTTCAAATACCTCAAGCGCGTCCCGTCAGCCAGCACGGCGTACGCGATCTCCCCTGAAGTGGCCCATGTGCGGGTGTAGTCGCTGTCCGGTTGCCTCTCCGTCTCCATCGGTGCTCCCTCCGCCGATCGGATCGAGCTTCTCAAAATCGACGCCGTCGAGTGCGGCCACGGGAGCGACACCACCCAGAGCCTTGTCCGCCAGCTCACCGCGCTCGAGGCTCCCTCTTCATTCTTCGTCGGAGGCGACGCCGCCTCCTTCCACGACGAGCGCGAAGCGATCGGGTCGCGCCTCCCGCTCGCGATCGCGCTCCTCGCCGCCGCGACGCTCATCATCCTCTTCCTGCTCTCCGCCTCATTGCTCGCGCCGCTGCTCGCCCTGCTGATGAACGCGCTCACGCTGGCGGCGGCGTTCGGGGCGTTGATCCTGATCTTCCAAGACGGACGCTTGGAGTCGCTGCTCGGCTACACGAGCCAGGGCGCCCTCGACCTCACCATCCCCCTCGTCCTCGCCGCCCTCGTCTTCGCGATCTCGACCGACTACGGCGTCTTCCTGCTGAGCCGTGTGCGCGAGGCCCGGCTCGAGGGTCATACCGACCGAGAAGCGATCAGCCGCAGCGTCGGCACCGTCGGCCGGATCGTCACCTCGGCCGCGCTCCTCTTCGCGGTCTCGATCGGCGTCTTCGGCACCTCGGACATCATCGTCCTCAAGATCCTCGGCCTCGGCACCGCCCTCGCCGTCCTCGTCGACTCGCTGCTCGTACGCTGCCTGCTCCTCCCCGCCTCTCTCAGGCTGCTCAGCCCGCACGTGTGGTGGCTACCGGCACCGCTCAGCCGACTCCATCGACGAATCGGCCTGCACGAGGACGGCGACCCCGCACCCGACCTCGCACGCGGCTCCTAGCACGGCAGCGCTCAGGCGCCCTCTACGAGGGCTTGCGTCGTTTGAGCACTCTGCTGCGCGGGAGGGCTGCATAGAAGGCTTCCGCGAACTCGGCGACTGCCGCCGGCTCCCCCAGGAGGCGGATATCACGCGTGAATCGGCGCGACCCGCTCGACGCGGTCAAGAACCGAGCCCACGACTCGGGTGTCGTCTCAACGGTCACGCTGGCAGATTCGGCCTCGCCACGCGAGAGCACCCAGACTCCATCGCCAAAGCTCAGCGCGTAGGGCTCGGCGGAAGGAAACCTCCAGGACCAGACAACTGGATGATTCGGCCGGCCGGCGTAGCGGCCGAGCCAGACCTTCGTACCGATCATGACCGCCACCGGGTGCGCGGGCTCGCCAGCGCGCGGCCGCTCGGGGACATGCTCGATTCCCCACAGCGTCAGCGCGTCTACCAGCGGCCCCAGATCGCGCCCGGCCTCGGTGAGCCGATACCAGACCTCACGCCCTGCCGCAGGCGGCTCGCGCACGATGATGCCGGCGGCCTCGAGCTGTCGCAGGCGGTTCGTCAGCCGTGCAGGGGTGATCTCGGCGAGACTGCGCACGAGATCCGTGAAGCGACGCGGGCCGAGCAGCAGGTCGCGCACGATCAGCAGCGCCCATCGGTCGCCAACGAGCTCGAGGGCTCGCGCCATCATGCAGAAGTGCCGGTAGAGGCGACGGGAATCCATGCTCCTCAGCGACCGCTAGTCAACTCGATACTTT
>JBKPGE010000282.1:0-14553 GCA_046729215.1 Actinomycetota bacterium
CGCGGAAGCCGTCACTCCGGCGCCCACGTAGGGCACCCCGGCGAGCTCGAGCAGCCCCTGAACGGTCCCGTCCTCGCCGAAGGGGCCATGGAGGATCGGGAGGACGACATCGACGCGCCCCAGGGTCTCCGGCGGCGAACCGGTCGGCACAGGGAGCGTCTCCGCCACGGGCCGGTCGAGCTCCTTCATCCCCGAGTTGAGCGCCCAGCGCCCGTCGCGGCCGATCTCGATCGTCTCGACCTCGTACCGATCGGGATCGAGAGCATCGATGACGGACCGAGCCGAGGCGACCGAGATCTCGTGCTCGCTCGAGCGGCCTCCCGCGACGACTGCGACGCGGACGCGACGACTCACGGGGGCGGCGGACTGGGCGGCGGCGGGGGAGGCGTCGGCGTCGGCGAAGGAGGCGGAGGAGACGTCTGCTGCAACCGGCCGATGAACAGCGTGATCTTCGCGCCAGGCTTCGCCTGCTCTCCTGCCGACGGCGCCTGGTCGAGGACGATGCCGTCCTCGGCAGGATCCTGCGTCGGCGTGTCTCGGATCGAGACCTTCCAGCCCTCGTTCTCGAGCGTCGCCTGCGCGCTTGCCTCGTCGATTCCGATCACATCCGGGATCGCCGACGTCGCCTGGCCCTTCGAGACGGTGACGGTGACCTTTGTCCCCGGCGGCTGCAGCGAGCCCGGCTCAGGATCCATCGCGATGACGGTGCCTTTCGGCTCGCTCGAGTCGACGTCCTTCCGACTCGGCGTGAACCCGGCACGCCGCAGTTGGTCGGCTGCGCTGTCGTAGGACAGGCCGATCACGTTCGGGAGCCCGGTCGTCTGCTGGCCCTTCGAGATGTTCATACGAACGGTGCTGCCGCGAACGACGCTCGTGCCGCCTTTCGGGTCCTGCGCAATGACCGAGCCTTGCGGGTCGTCAGAGAAGATCTCGACGGCGTTGGGTATCAGGCCCGCGGCCCGGATTGTGGCGATCGCGTCGGCCTCGCGGGCGCCCAAGACGTCGGGCACGTCTACGCGCGGCTTTCCGGTCGAGATGAAGATCCGAACGGCGTTCCCCTTCTGGATCCGCTCGCCGGCGTCGGGGTCCTGCGCGAAGACCTCGCCAACGGGAACGGTGAGGTGCGAGCGGTTGATCGCCCGCGGTTTGAGGCCGGCGTCCCGGATCGCCTTCTCCGCGAGTGGCTTCCGCATCCCTTCGACGAGCGGCACGGCCACCGGCTTGCTGGCGTTCAGCTCGTCCTGGATCCGGTCCCAAACGTAGTAGCCGGCGACGACTGCGCCTGCGGCGAGGAGAATCGCGAGCAGCCACGGCCAGATCGGCCGACGGCGGCGTGGCGGCTCCTCGTAGTCGTAGTAGTGGTCGTCGTAGGGCTCCCGCGGCGCCACGACCGGCCTGCGCGAGATCATCGTCGGGGCTGCCTCGCCGAGCCCGGCACCGGAGAGAACCGCCGTCGCCGCCTCGGCGGTCTCGGCGGTCACCCCGCCGCCCCCGGCGACGCGCGCCAGCTCTCGCTCCATCTCCTCCGCCGTGTCGAAGCGATCGGCCGGATCCTTCGCAAGCGCCCTCAGCACGATCATGTCGAGGTCGGTGGGGATCTCCGGCCGCAGCTCGGACGGCGCCTTTGGGATCTCGGAGAGGTGCTTCATCGCGATCTCGAGCGGCGTCTCCCCCGTGAACGGCAGCTGGCCGGTCAGGAGCTCATAGAGCACAATTCCGACCGAGTAGATGTCAGAGCGCTGGTCGACCGGAGCGCCGCGCGCCTGCTCCGGCGACAGGTACTGCGCAGTGCCGACGATCGAGCCGGCCTCGGTCATCTGGCTCGTAGCCGTGCGCGAGATCCCGAAATCGGTGACCTTGAAGCGATCGTCGCCGTCGCCTGGACCGTCCTGGACGAGAAGGACGTTGTGGGGCTTGATGTCGCGGTGGACGATCTGGCGCCGGTGCGCGAAGCCGACCGCGCGCAGGATCTGCCTTGCGATCTCGATCGCCGAGGCAATCGGGAGCGGCCCCTCGGCGACGATCCGCTCCTTGAGGCTGCGGCCTTCGAGGTACTCCATCGCGATGTAGTAGGTGCCCTCGGCCTCGCCGCGGTCGTAGATCGAGACGATGTTCGGGTGCGAGAGGCCGGCCGCGTTCTTCGCCTCCCGCCGGAACCGCTCGACGAACTGGTCATCGTTCGCGTGCCGGTCGTTCAGGATCTTGATCGCGACCCGGCGGCCGAGCTCCTCGTCCTCCGCGAGGTACACGTTCGCCATCCCGCCCGAGCCCAGCTTGCGCAGGATGCGATAGCGACCGTCGAACATCATCCCGATCAGGGTGTCGGACACTGCCACCGGCTAACCGGATCCTTTCGACGGCGACCGCATCAGCGCCTGCAGGATCTCCTTCGCGATCGGGGCCGCGGTACTGCCACCCGTGCCGCTCTGGTTCTGGAGCACGACGGCGACCGCGTACCTGGGGTTGTCGACCGGCGCGAAGGAGATGAACCAGGTCGTATTCCGCCCCGAGCGGCCGGTCTCGGCCGTCCCCGTCTTGCCGGCCACGCGCACATCGGGGATCTGCGCCGACGTTCCGGTCCCGCTGGTGACGACGCCTTCCATCATCGAAGCAATCTCGTCAGCGACCTCCGACTTGACGGCGCGGCGCAGTTCCTTGGGCTTGAACTTGACCAGCACGGAGCCGTCGGGCTTCCGTATCCGATCGGTGAGGTATGGCTCCATGACGACGCCCTTGTTCGCAATCCCCCCGGCCACCATCGCCATCTGGAGCGGCGTTACGAGCATCCGCTCCTGCCCGAACGCGAGCCGGCCCGGGTCGGCACGGCCTTCCTGCGACCTTGGGAGCAGCTCTCCGCCCTGATAGAGCCCACTGGGCGCCCGCTCCCCCGAGGGTAGGTCGATGGGTGGATCCTTGTAAAAGCCGAAGCGCCGCGCGTAGTCCAGGATGACCTCGGGCCCGAGCTTCTTCCCCATCTCGCAGAACGAAGAGTTGATCGAGTTGATGAGCGCCTGCGAGAAGCTGACCGTCCCGAAGGGCGTGGTCGTATCGTAGTTGTTCACCCGCTGCCCGTACTCGATGCAGTAGCCCGGGTCGTAGAAGGTCGACTGGGGAGTGAACTTCCCGGTGTCGAGCGCCGCCGCGGCGGTGACGACCTTGAAGATCGACCCTGGCGTGAACAGCCCGGTGGAAGCGCGGTCGAGCAACGGGGCGACCGGACAGGGGCCGCGACCGCGTTGGACGCTCCCGAAATTGCGCTCGACCTGGTTGGGGTCGTAACTGGGGCTCGAGGCCAGCACCAGCACCTTCCCCGTCTTCGGGTCGAGCGCGACGGCCGCGCCGCACTGCCCCGCCAGTGCGTCCAACGCAACCTTCTGCGGCCTCGGCCGGAGCGTGAGGATCAGGTCGTTGCCTTCGATCGTTGTGCCGCGGAGCTTGTCCAGGGTGGTGTCGAGCAGGGTGGCGAGGTTCGTGTTCGAGCCGGTGAGGTAGTCGTTGCGCGACTGCTCCACCCCCGACCGAGACCGCGCCTGGGTCGAGTACCCGACCGGATGCGCGAAGAGTGGTCCACGTGGATAGCGCCGGAAATAGAGCGTCTGCCCGCCGACGCGCCGGCGGACGTTGCGCGCGATGAGTGTTCCGTCCGACGCATAGATGTTCCCGCGCTTGATCGAGAACTGGGCGACGACCTTGATCGCGTTGTCGCGGCGGTTCGCGAGGCTCGGTGCGGCCCAGGCCTGCCAGTACGTCGTCCCTACGATCAGGCTCGTCACCAGCACGATCGAGGCCACGGCGAGGCGGCTGATCTGGTTGTTCATCGCCGTGCGCCCTCGTTCGCGCGGTCGGAGACGAGCAGCAGCCCGGCGAGCAGCACGAAGTTCGCGACGATGCTCGATCCCCCGTAGCTGACGAAGGGCAGCGTGATCCCCGTCAGCGGGATGATCCGGACGATGCCGCCTATGATGATGAAGGCCTGCAGCGTGAAGGTGAAGGTCAGGCCCACCGCCAGCAGCTTCGAGAACCCGTCCTGCGCGAGCAGCGCGATCCGGAACCCGCGCGCAGCGAACAGCATGTAGACGAGCAGGAAGGCGCAGATGCCGATCAGCCCGAGCTCCTGCGCGAGCGCGGAGTAGATGAAGTCCGTGTTCACGTACGGGATCAGCTGGTGGCCCGCGGCATCGGTGAACGTGCCCTTGCCGAAGCCGGTGCCCCCGAAGCCGCCGTTCGCGATCGAGTACTGGGACTGAACGGTCTGGTAGCCGTCTCCGAAGGCGTCCTTCCACGGATCGAGCCAGACCTGGACGCGCTCCTGCACGCGCGGAATCGCCGAGTAGACACCGGCGGCGCCACCGACGAAGAGCGCGCACCCCGCGACCACGAACCAGACCTGTGCGGTCGCCACGTACAGCATCGCGAGGAAGATCCCGAAGTAGAGGAGGCCGCCGCCGAGGTCGTTCGTCACGACGAGGACGAGCATCGCGGCGCCCCAGATCAGGACGAGCGGCCCCAGGTCCTTGAGCCGGAACTGCGCCAGTACCTCGCGCTTTTCGCGCAGGTAGCCGGCCAGGAAGACGATGAGCAGGATCTTCGCCAGTTCGCCGGGTTGGAAGTGCAGCGGCCCGACGTCGACCCACAGGCGAGCGCCGTTCACCGTGGCGCCCAGCCCCGGGACGATCGGCAGCAGGAGCAGGGCGATCGCCCCGAGCCCGAAGAGGTACTTGTAGCTCTCGAGCTTGCGGTAGTCGTCGCGCAGCAGGAAGAGCGTCGCCGCAAAGGCGCCGAGGCCGATTACGATCCAGAGCCCCTGCTTGAACGCGTCGTCCTCGTCGAGCCGGTAGATCTCGGTCACGCCGATGCCGGTCAGGAGCCCGGCCATCGGCAGGAGGTACGGGTCGGCGTTCGGCACCGTTATCCGGGCGATCAAGTGGGCCACGACATAGAGCCCGAGGAAGAACAGACCGTAGGAGAGCGATGCCGAGTTCACGACCTCCTGGCGGGCGATGTACACGCTCGCGAACCCGAAGCCGACGACCGCGCCGACGACGACCAGGCTGAGGAGCTCGCGGTTTCTCAACGACATGTTCAGACCTGATCCAGCAGCCAGAGGATCACGGCCGCGGCCATGAGCAGCACCGCCAGTGCGGCGAGTGCCCAAATGACCTTGCTGCGGCGTTTGGGCTCCGAAACCTCGACGACCGGCTGGTCGTGCGACTCGTCCAGCGTGTCCTCGTCGACCGATTCAGACTCGACCACTGGGCCGCGTGCGGTCTGCGCGGTGTCGTCCCCGTCCCCGTCCAGCTCGAAGAAGACGACCGGGATGTTGTCCTCGCCGCCTCCCCAGTTCGCTGCGTTGACGAGCGCCTTCGCCGCCTCGTCGAGATTCGAGCGGTGCTGCTCGACCGCCTCGAGGATCGATTCGTCGTCGACCATGACCGTGAGCCCGTCCGAGCAGAGGAGGAAGAGGTCGCCCGGTGTTGCGTGCACCGAGAAGGTGTCGACGTCGACCTCCGACTCCGTCCCGAGCGCGCGCGTGATCACGGATCGCTGCGGGTGCGCCTCCGCCTCCTCCGGCGTCAGTTTCCCGCTGCGCACGAGCTCGGCGACGAGCGAGTGGTCGTCCGTGAGCTGCTCGAGGCGGCCTTCCCGGATCAGATACGCGCGCGAGTCGCCGACATGTCCAATCGCGACCCGCTCTTCTTCGACCAGGGCAACCGTCATCGTCGTCCCCATTCCCGAGACCGCCCGGTCCTCGTTCGCACGCCGGAACACACGGCGGTTGGCCTCCTCGATCAGCGCGGCCACGCGAGCCTCTCCCGTCGCGCCGTCGCCCGCGCTCTCCTGGACGGCGGCTGCTGCGAGGCTCGAGGCGATCTCACCGGCCTTGGCGCCCCCCATCCCGTCGGCGACCGCGAAGAGCGGCGGTTCGAGGACGTACGAATCCTCGTTGTGGCGACGTCTCCGCCCCGGATGCGACAGCGCCGCAGTGCCTCCCAGTTTCACTGGTCGTACCTCAAGTCGGTATCCCCGACGCGGATCACGTCGCCGGGCTCGAGCCTTCTCGGCTGCGTCAGCTTGACGCCGTTCACGAAGGTGCCGTTCGTCGAGCCGAGGTCCTCCAACCAGACACCGTCGCGCCTGGGCTCGATGCGCGCGTGCTGAACCGAGGCGAACTCGTCCGCGTTGAGGGAAAGATCGTTCTCGGGGTCACGTCCGATCGTCACGGGTGTGGAGTCGAGATCGCGTTCCGTATGCGCCTCGAGCGCGGGGCTGGAAATGACGACCAGCCTGCCCGCGAGCGGCCCTCCGAGCCCGGCGGCAGCTGCCTGCTGCGGCGCCAGCACAAAACTCTCCTGCGGCAGTCGAACGTCCTTGGCAACCGAGCGCACGATCCGCCAGATGAACAGGTAGAGCAGAACCAGGAACCCGATCTTGAGGCCGAGAAGGACAGCGTCGACCTCGACTGCTGCGACGATCATGGCAGCTTGAAGACGAGCTCGGTCGAGCCGAGGGTGATGCGATCCGCGTCGTCGAGCTTTGCCCGCTTCAACGTGCGGCCGTTGACCGACATCCCGTTGGTCGACCCAAGGTCGACGATCCAGTAGGTCGAGCCCTCCTGCCGGATCTCGGCGTGTTGTCGCGAGACATTCGGATCGGAGACGCGGATGTCGCTCTCCCTCGAACGACCGATGACGATGCTGGGCTTGCTCAGATCATGCGCGCGACCGTTGACCGTCACCGTCGCCGGCTCGGGCTTTGGCTCGGGCTCGACCCCCAGATCCTCGGCGGAAGCCGCCTCCGTCTCGACCGGGGCGGCGCGATAGACGCGCGTCTCGCCCGGCTCGGGCGCGAGCTCGGGCTCCTGGTCGGGCGCCTCGCGCTGGATCATCCGGTTGGCGATCCCGAACAGCCCGACCTCTAGATCGTCGTCCGTCTCGAAGGAGACCTGCGGCTTCGAGAGCAGCACGTATCCCTCCCGCCGGCTGTGCTCCAGCAGGTACTGCTCGAGCTCCTTGATCAGAGCGGGCTCGTAGCTCTCGAACTGGCCGCGGTCGCCCGGTGACAGGTAGACGACGTACTCGTTCGGGGCGTAGACCTGCGAAACCGAGACCATCTTGTAGTCGTCCATTTCCTTCGCGAGCTTGCGTGCAACCTCGACAGGCTGCACGTTGCGACGGAAGGCGCGGCCAAAGGCGCCCTCGAAGAGCGATTCGATCTTCTGCTCGATACTTCGAAGCACAAACGACCCGGCGCCACTTTAGCGAGCCGGACGTAGCTCTCTGACGGCCAAGATCGCGCAGCAAAGCCAGATTCCGGCAACGACGGGCACGGCCTCGACGGAGGCCACGGGGAGGAGCAGCGCGGTGAGGGCCGCTGCGCCGAGACCGGCGATCGCCCACAGTCCCCGGGCGCGCAGGAGCGGGAGCAGCGCGGCGAAGAGACCGAGCGTGAGCGCGGTGATCGGGATCTCCGGCCGTTCGACGAGAGCGCGGAGGAGCGCGGTGACGACGGCGCCAGGGTCCTCGCTGCCGGCAACGCCGAGCGACGGAGGCTCACGGCCGCTGAGCGGCAAGGTCGCACCGTTGAGGCCGGCCACAACGGCGGCGAGAAGGACGCCCAATGCAACGTGGATCCCACGCCACACCGCACTCCGCACGTGGAGAACGGCGAGCGGGAGGAGCGCGGTTGCGCCCAACGGCGCGAGGAGAGGACCGGCCACGGCATAGAGGCCCTCCTCCGGCCGCCTCCAGGTGGCGACGAGCCAGGCCAGGGTCCCGGCCGAGTACACGAGCGCAAGCGCAAGCGAGACGTTCCCGAGCGGCAGAACCGCGGCTGCGAGCGCGAAGGCGAGGCCGAGCCGGGGGCGAAGCGCGGCGAGTGCTGCGGCGAGCGCACCGATTCCCCACGCCCATCCGACGGGATAGAAGGGGAGCAACACGCCGGCTCCTGCGGTGAAGATGCCGGCCGCGGCTGCGGCAGCGGCGCGGTGGAGCGGTGGAGCCGGCAAAGCCGGAAGCGTGCTCGGCCGCTTGCGCCGTGTGCGGGCGCCGAGGGCGTCGCGGAGGCGCTGTGCGAGCTGAAGGGCCGTCGGACGCCGGGTCGGATCGAGCGCCAGGGCGCGGTTGACGGCGTCGCAGAGCGCGCGCGGAAGATCCGGGCGCTCCGACTCGAGTGGAGGCGCACCGGCGTCGATCCGCCGCGCGGTCTCGACGGGCGAGGACGACCAGAAGGGGTGGTAGCCGGTCAGCGCCTCCCAGAGCACGACGCCGACCGCCCAGACATCCGCCGCGAACGAGGACTCCTCGCCCTGAAGCCGCTCCGGAGAGATGTAGGCCAGCGTGCCAGGGATGTCGCCCGCTCCGGTCAGCGTCTCGGCCTCGGCGAACTGGGCGAGGCCGAAGTCCAGCAGGCGCACCTCGATCTGGGGCCCGTCGGCCACGAGGACGTTCGTCGGCTTCACATCGCGATGGACGATCCCGTTCGCATGCGCATGGCCCAGCCCCTCGAGAACCTGCGCGCCCACCTCGACCGCGCCCGCGTCCGTGAGCTCGCCGTCGCGGATGCGGTCGCGCAGCGTCTGGCCGGGAACGTACTCGTAGGCGATGTAGACGTTCCGGTCGTCGCCGTCGAACGCGTAGGCGCGGAGGCACCTCGGGTGGCGCAGCCTTGCAGCGGCCTCGGCTTCGCGTTCAGCTCGGGTCCCGGCCTTGCCTTCTCGCGTGACGATCTTCAGGGCGACGTCGAGACCATTGGTCTCGTCGCGCGCGAGCCAGACCGAGCCCGAGCCGCCGCTGCCGAGCGGCCGCAGGGGCCGGTACCGGCCGAGGACGAGCTCACTGGCCGAAAGGGTCGCGACCGCTGTCGCCATGTGCGCTTTGGGTTAGGCACTGCCGGATGAAGTCCTTTGCGAGCTCTGTAAGCCGATCGAGTGGTTACAGTGGCCCGGCGGGGCGCATGACTGAGCGCGATTCCGAGATCGAGTTCGACTTCTTCGAAGAGCCGGCGACGACCGAGGCACAGCGGCCGGACCGTCCGCCTCGGCCCCGGCGACCTTCGCGTCCGCCGGGGCCGCCCTCCGGGCTGACCCCGCTCCTCCGCCTGATCGGGCTGATCAGCCTCGCGATCCTCGTCGTCGTTCTGCTCGTGTTTTGGGTCTCCAGCTGTCGAGGTGAAGCGAAGAAGGACACCTACAGCAACTACATGGGCGACGTCGATCAGATTGCGAGCCAGTCAGAGCGGATCGGCGCGTCGCTCAACACGGCGATCACGAAGCCGGATATCACGAAGACGCAGCTCGTCCAGACACTGGACGGGCTCGCCCAGCAGCAGCAGCAACTGGTCGGCTCGGCTGAGAACATCTCCGAGCCCGGGCCGCTCAGGAACGAGCAGCAGCACATGGTCGAGGCGCTGCAGTTTCGCGTCAGCGGCCTTCGGGGCCTCCGCGACGGGTTCTCCGCGCAGACGAAGAATGCGAACCAGGCCGGGCAGCTCCTCGCAGCACAGGCCCGCCGGCTCGTCGCGAGCGACGTCGTCTGGGACGACCAGTTCAGGGACCCCGCCATGCAGGAGCTCCGAAATCAGGACATTCAGGGAGTCCAGGTGCCGGATTCGAACTTCGTGCAGAACCCGGATCTCGCAACCTCCACGGCGATGGAGACGATCTGGCAACGAGTGAGTGGCGGCGGGGGCGGCACGACGACCTCACCCGGGCCGCACGGCCACAACCTCGTCTCGGTCAAGGTTCTCGGCGGTGCGGAGCTGTCGAAGGATCAGCTCAACGAGATCGTCGCGACGACCGATCTCGGCTTCCAGGTGACGTTCGAGAACTCAGGCGATTCGACCGAGACGGGCGTCCGGGTCACGTTGACGATCCAGAAGAGCCCCGAGCCGATCGTCCGCCGCCAGACGGTCGACCTCACCGAGCCGGGCGAGCAGCAGACCGTCACCTTCCGGAACATCACCAACGTGCCCTTCGTCAGGCGAACGACGCTGCAGGTCGACGTCGACAAGGTTCCCGGCGAGACGAACCTCTCCAACAACACCGCCGAGTACCCGGTGATCTTCAGCTATCCAGGTGGGTAAATCGTCGAAAGTCTTACGACTTTCGACGACCATATGAGCCGAGCGCGGCGCCGCCCACGAGCATTGCGCTTCTTCCTTCACTAGCGGCCGTTGCGGCGGAATGGGCAAAGCCCATTCCCCGGCGGTTTAGGCTGAGGACGACATCGCTCGCTCCACGGCTTCTTGCTCTTCCGGCGACAGAGCTACAGGAGCTCGGCCGTGGTCGAGCTCTTTCACGTAGATCCTGGCGTAGTCCCGGCCCTGGATGGCGCTGAAGACGACGCCCGAGCGGGCGGCGTCGAGGAAGGCCAGCGACGCAGACTGGTGCCCGCCGGCGCCCTCGTACGCGTCGTAGCGGACGATCGACGTCTTCGAGACGCAGCCGTCCACCCGGCGGTCGACTCTCGACAGGCCCGCCGCGACCTCGTCCACAGCCCGATGGAGGTCGTCGATCCGCGCCTGCAGTGAGACGGCGAAGTCGACGAGGTCGCCCTGCCCGCCGCCGAGCACGAGCCGCTGGGCCTCTCGCAGCTTGCGGAGCTTCGTCCACAGATAGAGGACGGCGCCGAGCGCGAGTACGGCGGCGACGCACGCGCCGATCGCGATCCAGGCCGCCGTTGACGCCGAAACGCTCACGGGTCGAGATCCTAGTAGCCTCTTAACGGAAGATTGCGTAGCTATCGTTTTGCCTGGTCATGACCCAGGTTCTCGTGCTGAACGCCAGCTACGAGCCGCTCAACGTGTGCTCGGTCCGGCGTGCGCACGTCCTCGTGTTCAAGGGCAAGGCCGAGGTGATCGAGGCGCTGGAGGAGCCGCTCCACTCGGCCTCGGACACGTACCCGTGGCCCCACGTGATCCGGCTCGTCACCTACGTCTCCGTCCCGCGGACAGTCCAGCGGAAGATCTCGAGACGCGCGCTCTTCGCCCGCGACGGCTGGCGCTGCGCGTACTGCGGGAGCTCGGGCGGCCGGCTGACGCTCGACCACGTCGTTCCTCGCAGCCGGGGCGGTGACTCGGTCTGGGAGAACGTGGTCACCTCGTGCGCGCCCTGCAACCTCAAAAAGGGCAACCGCCTCCTGCACGAGATCGAGATGGTGCTCCGGACAAAGCCGAGGGTGCCTCAGCCGGTGCTCTACATTCGCCTGGCTACGCCGAAGATCCCGGTCGGCTGGCGGCCCTACTTACCCGAGCTGGGCAAAGCTACGGCTGCCTAGCTTCATCGAAATCCTGAGGCTCGATCAGCTCCCGCGCCGCCTCTAGATCCTCCTCGGCCACGAGGATCTCTCGCCACCAGCCTCCGAACGCCTCGGCGGACAGTTCCGGCGCCCTGTAGGCGCACGGGATTCCGTTCGTTCTAAGCAGGCCGCAAATCGTCTCGGCTTCCCCCTCGGACGGAACGACGGTCAGGCGCACGTTCATGTCGCGCTGCGCTCGATTGGCAGGTCGAGCGTCTCCCACTGGCTCCACGAGCCGGGATAGAGACGTACGCCGCGGCCGGCAAGCGCCAGGCGATGGACCGTCACCGCCGCCGTGACCCCTGAGCCGCAATAGGCGACGACCTCACCTTCCGGGAGCTCGGGCACAGCCTCGTTCCACGGCGCGTTGAGTGCGCCGGGGATCCGTCCCGGCACGTTGTCGATCGGGTTCTGCTCTCCGCGCCACCGCGGTTCGAGCCGCGCATCGACGAGGACGAGCTCCGGATCTCCAAGGCGGCGAGCAATCTCTTCCACGGCAATCGTGTCGCCGGCTCGCTCACGAGGCGTGAAGACGGCCGCGTCGATGTCCTCCTCGCCGGCCGAGAGGGGACCGAGCCACGACTCGATCCCGCCGGCCAGAACGGCGCAGTCGTCGTGCCCGAAGTGGCGCAAGAGCCACCAGAGGCGCTCGGCTCCGCCCATGCTTCCGTAGGCAACGACGAAGACGCCGTCGCCGATCCCGGCACGGCCGGCGCGTTCCGCGAAGCGCTCGCCACTCGGCAGCGGATGCCGGCCCTCACCTTCGACGGACACATCGGCGAGATCCTCGTCGACGTCGAGAAGAGACGCGCCGGGAACGTGGCCTTCGAGGTACAGCTCTTTCCCCTTGCCTGGACTGCCGAGCTCCCACCGGCAGTCGACTAACTGGTAGCGCGGTGGGGGGATCGTGGCTAGGGCTCCGTCCAGTTGTCGGCAGCCGGCAGGCGCAGCCGGTGCCAGACGTACCTGATCGCAAAGAAGACGGCGGTTGCATAGCCATAGCCGATCAGGAGGTCGACCACGTAGTGATTTCCCGTGTAGACGGCTGCGAACGACTGCAGAGCGGGGTAGATCGCCCCCACGCAGACGACGGGGACGCGCCAGCGCGTCCGCCAGAAGAGGCTCGAGACCATCAGGAAGACGAGGAAGGCATACCCGGCGTGCAGCGAAGGGATCGCTGCGTCGGGGTTCCCGCGCACGAGGTCGTACGGCGCCCACACGGTCGCTGTCGTCGTGGGGTGACCGCCGATCTTGACCGCGGAGATGAGGCCTGCCTCCGATGCATGCCATGGGGGTGCTGCGGGGTATAGAGCGAAGGTAAGCGCGGCCGCGAAAGAGAGAGTGACCATTGTCGTCGCGAAGCGGAAGTACAGTGCCCTGCGACGCATCCAGAGCACGAACGCTAGGGTCAGCGGAACGAACTGGTGAATTCGTGAGACCCCCAGAAGCACGGAGTCGTACCAGCGTTGATATCCGGCCCACCACCAGTCTTGTAGAACACTGGACGGGACGCTGCCGCCGAAGAGCCACCTCTCGAGGTCGAGATGTGGCGTGAAATACGGCTCCGGTCGCAGAACGTGGGCGAGACCACGGAGCTCGGCATAGACGACGATAAGCGTGACATACGGCACGAAGTCCAGCAGGTAGCGGCGACCGCGACCGATGGCGACCGCCGAGATGAAAAGCAGCACGGCATAGCGATCCGGCGACACCGTCAGGTCGAAGAAGCCAACTCCAACGGCGAGGACGGCGAGCGGAATTCCGGCCGCCAGCGCGATCTTCGGCGCATCGAGGTCAGCGCGTGGTGGGCCCCAACGCTTGCTGCGCTCGTTGCGGCGCTGCTCGCCCTCGGCGCCCGCGTCGCGTTCTGGGGTGCGCCGCTCACGGCGGACGAGGGTGGCTACGCCCAGATCGCCCGACTCTGGGGGAACGGAGCCGCCCTCTATCGCGGCGCCTGGGTCGACCGCCCGCAGGGCCTGCTGCTCGTCTATCGGGCCCTCCTGGAGGTCGGAGGCGGCTCGACTGAGTCGCTTCGAATCGTTGCGGCGGCTGTTTCGATGCTCATCGTCATCGCCACGGTAATCGTGGCTGTTCGGATCTGCGGAACGATAGAAGGCATCGCCGCCGGCCTGCTACTTGCAACGTTTGCCGCGTCGCCGTTCATCGAGTCGTTCACGTTGTCAGGCGAGCTCCTGGCGGCGTTTCCGGCGGTGCTCTCGCTGCTTGCCTTCACGGCGTACCTCCGCAGCCGCCACTTGGTCTGGCTGGCCGTCGCGGGACTGCTCACAGGCTGCGCGGTCATGATCAAGCAGTCGGCCTTCGACGCAGGGCTCGCAGCGGTCGCGTTCCTGCTCATCACCGAGCGCCGGCGCGCTTACGGTGCCGTGATCGTCGTGCTGGCGGCGTTCGTGCCCGTGGCGATCGCAGCCTGGACCGCCCCACATGCGCAGGACTGGTGGAACGCAGTTGTCGCCTACCGGGCCGACGGAGATTCTCTCCTTACCGGCTCGCCGCTGCACCGCCTCGACCAGCTGATCGGATCGCTGCAGGCCGCGGCGAGAGGGCTCGGCGTTCTCGCGTTGCTCGCGGCGTTCGGCTGGCGCTCCTCGCCGCTCCTGGCCCGCTTGTGGCTGGGCGCCGCAGTGATCGGCGTCCTCGGCGGAGGAAACTTCCACTCGCACTACTACATCCAGCTCGCGGCGCCGCTGTCGATTATCGCCGCCGTCGGGCTCAGGGAGCTGATGGTCGTGCGGCGGCCGCTCGCCAGTGCCGCTTGTGGAGCCGCGGCGCTCGCCACGCTGATCGTGACCGTGCCGCTCTGGTTTGCCGGCGGGCCGGCGCAGGCTCGCGCGATTTGGCCGAAAGACGGCCGGCTCGTGCACTCGGCCGCGGTCGCCGATTACGTGCGAACCCACACGGCCCCGAGCGATCGGATCTTCGTCCTGTGGGCAGGAGCCGAGGTCTACTACCTCGCCGACCGGCGACCAGCCCTTCCGTACATGTGGTACCGCAACGTCGAGTCGATCGACACCGCGCTCACCTCGGCCCGGCGGCTGCTGGCGAGACGGAGGCCCGCGCTCGTCGTTCTGGTCCAGGGGCCCGACACAATCGACTCCTCAGGCATAACTGGGCGTATCCTCCGCCGGAAATACCGAGTCGCGACGTTCGTCGAGGGTGTTCCGATCCTCGAGGTGCGCCCGCGGGCGTACGGTTTTCAGAGTTAGTAGCGGTCGAGCTCGACCAGACGCTCGTCGCTGAT
>JBKPGE010000283.1:0-5636 GCA_046729215.1 Actinomycetota bacterium
CTTGTTACTTGCCCAGCGGTGGCGCGACGCCTTCCGCACCCGGGACACGCGGGCCGGGGATGCCGCGGAAGCGATACGGCTCCGGCTCGCGGCCCGGCTGGACGATCCACGCCTCGCCTGTCCCCTCGCTTCGGGCCGCCAGCAAGACGGCGTGGGCGACCTCCTCCGGTCGCAGCAGCGGGAATCCGGCCTCCTCCAGCGAGGCGCGAACCTCGCCGGCCACCATCGGCGTGTCTGCGAAGCCCGGACAGACGGCGTTGATCCGGACGCCGCGCCGCTCCAGCTGCGGCGCCACCGACCGCACGAACCCGATCACTGCATGCTTCGTCAGCGCGTAGATCGGATCACTCTCGACCCCGGTCAGCCCCGCGAGCGAGGCGGTGACGACGATCGCGTCCCCTTCCTCCAGCTCCCGCGCGAGCCGGCGCACCCCATAGACGACGCCGTCGACGTTGACCGCGACCACGCGCTGATAGTCGTCGGCCGTCAGCTCCGCTATCTCGGCCGTATTGGAGGTGACCCCAGCGTTCAGGCATGCGAGCTCCACCCGATCGACGGACTGCCACGCCCTCGGATCGGTCACGTCGAATCCGGTCACGAGGTCGAGCTCCAGCACCTCCGCCCCTTCGCGTTCGAGTCGATCGACGATCGCCCGCCCGATCCCGCCGGCGGCGCCCGTCACGAGCGCGGTCTCAGGGAACAAGGACGACCTTGCCGACATGGCGCCGGGACTCGATCAGCTCGTGCGCGTCACCCGCGCGCTCGAGCGGAAACGTCGCGCCGACCAGCGGTTTCACGGCGCCCGAGGACCAGACCTCGAGCAGCTCGCCAGTCGCCTCCTGCACGAGCTCGGGGTTGTGCCGCATGAGCCGGCCGAGGTAGAAGCCCTGCAGGCCGAGGTTGCGTCCGACGAGCGGCGCCGGATCCAGCGGCTCCCACCATCCGCCCGCGAAGCCCAGAGCAACGACCGTTCCAAGTGGCTTCAGCACGCCGAAGCTCTGCGTGAAAATCTCGCCGCCGACGGGATCGAGAACGACGTCAGCCCGAACCTTGTCGGCGAACTCGTCGTACGAGAACGCCTCGTCCGCGCCCTGCTCGAGCGCAACCGCGCGCTTCTCGTCCGTGCTCGCCGTCGCCACTACCCGAGCTCCAAGGTGCTTGGCGAGCTGGATCGCCGCCGAGCCGACGCCGCCGGACCCGGCGTGCACGAGCACCACGCCACCCTCCCGCACACGCACCTGCCGCGTCAGCGGAATCCAGGCGGTCAGGAACGTCAGGAGAAACCCGGCGCCCTCCTCGAAAGACGCCCCATCCGGCAGAGGGACGACAAGCCGCTCGTCGACCGCAATCGCCTCCGCGTAGCCTCCTCCCCGAGGCAGCGCCATCACGCGCCGCC
Source organism: Actinomycetota bacterium (assembly GCA_046729215.1). Taxonomy (GTDB): domain Bacteria; phylum Actinomycetota; class Thermoleophilia; order Gaiellales; family Gaiellaceae; genus JACDAN01. Next base: position 1,397 of record JBKPGE010000283.1, read on the forward strand.
CGTCCACCTCGCCGGCAACCTCCGACCCTGGCACCGTCGGCAGCTCCGGGGGCTGTGGATACCGGCCCTGCCGCACGAGCACATCGGCGAAGTTGACTCCGGCCGCTCGCACCCGCACGACGACCTCACCCTCGCCGGCCTCCGGCTCGGGCACCTCCGCGAGCCCGAGCTGGCCGGGGCCGCCCGTCTCGCGCAGAACGATCGCTCTCACGAAGACGCCGGAACTTGCTCTTCGGCGAACTGCTCCCTGAGCGCGATCTTCTTGAACTTCCCGACGCTCGTCTTCGGGATCTCGTCGACGAACTCGAAGCGATCGGGCAGCCACCACTTTGCGAACTTGGGAGCGAGGTGCTCCCGCATCTCATCCGGCGTGACGGTCTGCCCCTCCTTCAAGACGATCGCCGCGAGCGGCCGCTCAGCCCACTTTTCGTCGGGGATCGCGATCACCGCAGCTTCGGACACCGCCGGATGGGCCATGATCGCGTTCTCGAGCTCGACGGACGAGATCCACTCGCCGCCGGACTTGATCACGTCCTTGGAGCGGTCCTTGATCTGGATGAACCCGCGCGGGTGCATCGAGACGATGTCGCCGGTCTTGAACCATCCGTCATCCGTCCACCGGTCGGCCTGCGACGCGTCCTCGTAGTACCCGGACGCCACCCACGGCCCACGCACCTCGAGCTCGCCCATCGACTCGCCGTCCCACGGCACGTCGTCCTCGCCGGCGCGAACACGAATCTCGACGAACGGGAGCGGGACGCCGGCCATCGCGACGAAGTCGAGTTGCGTGTCCTGGTCGGCGTCCTGGAGGTCGCCGATGAAGTCGGTCACGGAAGCGACGGGTGAGGTCTCGGTCATGCCCCACCCCTGCACGACGTTGAGGCCGTGCCGCTCCTTGTAGGCGGCGATCATCGCACGTGGGACCGCGGACCCTCCGACAAGCATCCCCTTCATGTGAGATAGGTCCCACTGGCCCGGGTTGGCGTCGAGCATCTGCAGCATCCCGAGCCAGATCGTCGGCACGCCCGCTGTCCACGTCACCTTCTCCTGCACGAAGTCCTCGAGCAGGCTCTCCGGATCGAGGTGCGGGCCGGGAAAGACGAGCTTCGTGCCCAGCATTGCCGCCAGGTAGGGGTAGCCCCACGCGTTCGCGTGGAACATCGGCACCACTGGGAGCAGCGTGTCCCCGTGCGCGACGCGCAGCCCGAGCGGGGAGGTCGTCGCCACGCCGAGGGCATGCAGCACGGTCGAGCGGTGCGAGTAGACGACCCCCTTGCAAGGCCCGGTCGTGCCGCTCGTGAAGCACATCGCCGCCGCCTCGCGCTCGTCGAGCTTCGGGTCTTCCCACTCGTCCGGGCTAGCGGAGTCGAGCAGCTCCTCGTAGGAATCCTCGACGACGAAGACGTGCTCGATCCCTGTCTCACCCTGGAACTGCTCCAGGAGCGGGAGGAGGCTGCGGTCGACGATGAGGGCTCGGTCGTCCGCGTGGGCGGCGACGTACGCAAGGTCGGACGGATGGAGCCGCAGGTTCAGCGTGTGCAGGACGAAACCGCCGCACGGGATCCCGAAATAGGCCTCCAGGTGCTGGTAGTGGTTCCAGCACAGCGTCGCGACCCGATCCCCGCGCTCGAGGCCGAGCTTCTGCAGGGCGACGGCGAGCTGCCGCGCTCGCCCGGCCATGTCCCTGTACGTGTAGCGGTGAAAGCTCTTGTCGGGGAGCCTCGTGACGACCTCCTTGTCCCCGAAGAACGTCTCCGCGCGATCCAGGATCGGCGGGAGCGAAAGCTGGTAATCCATCATCAAGCCGTTCATTGCCGCACCCCTCCTAGGTAGCCACCGAAATCGTTCCCTATTTCCCGCCGCTCGTAAAGCTCTGTCGGCGCGGGAGATCCCGCTCGACGTCGATGAGCTGCCCGTCGCGGCCGACGTAGCCGTCCTTGCCGCCGACGACGAGCATGACGAGGTCCTCGTCGGTCCAGTTGTTGACCTTCCTGGGGGTCGTGGACTCGACGTAGACGACGCCGCCCGGCCCGAGCTCGAACTGGTCGCCGTCGACTTCGAACGACGCACGCCCACTGTGGACGAAGTAGAGCTCGTCCTGCTCGTCGTGGTAGTGGAGGAAGCCCTCTTGGCCCGGCGAGTAGACGACGGCATTGACGCCGAACGCTGTCACCCCGAGCGCCCGGCGGACGCTTCGGAAGCCGGGACCCTCGCCCAGCTCATCGATCGATCCCTTTGCGTAGCCCACCTTGCCCTAATCCTTCAATAGGACTCGTTCATAGATCCGGTCGCGCAGCCGGTCCGGCAGGCGCTCGAATCCGGCTCGGATCCTTGCGTCGCGGCCGACGAGGTAGCGAGTGCGTGGCCGTTCGGTCGTCAGGGCTTCGACGACCACTCTGGCGACCTTCTCCGGCGGCGCTCCCCCGGCGCCGCGCTGAAGCGCAAGCTTCCTGAAGGAGACGATCCTCTCTCCGTAGAGGTCCTCGATGCTCGCGTCTGCGGCCGCGATCAGCTCGTCGGCGTGCTGAGTCGAGCGCGTCCAGATCGGTGTCCTGATCGACCCCGGCTCGATGATCGAGACGCGGATGCCGAAGGGTCGGACCTCGACGCGCAGCGAATCGGCGACCGCTTCCAGTGCGTGCTTCGAGGCGGCATATGGACTGAGGAACGGCAGCGCACTCTTGCCCGCGATCGAGCCCATGAAGACGACGCGGCCTCTGGCCCGCCGCAGGGCCGGCAAGAAGGCCTGCGTCACGGCAACGTGCCCGACGACGTTGACCTCGAGCTGGTAGCGGAGCTCTTTCGGCGGCATGAACTCGAGCGGCGAGGCGCGCGCGATCCCGGCGTTGTTGACGAGGCCGTCCAACGCTTCGACGAGACCGGCCGCGTCGCGGATCTGCTCCTCCGACGTGACGTCGAGCAGGACCTCCTCGGTTTTCTCCGGGGCGTCACCGGGGCGGCGCACGCCGGCCAGGACGCGCCAGCCCGCCTCGGCGAGCGCCACCGCGCACGCCCGCCCGATGCCGGTGGAGGCACCGGTCACGAGAACCGTTTTCAGCGAGCCCCCCGCAATGAGGACTTGTGTCGCGGACACATCATCGCGGGGGGCGCGCCGTCAATCGAGTAGCCAAGCGGCGATCTTCGCCCGCTGCTGGCGCGGATAGCCGCCGTAGGCCTGAATCCAGAGCGCCCGCTTGTAGTACTCGTGGAGGACGTGCTCCCAGGTGAAGCCGATGCCGCCGTGCACCTGGATCGAGCGCTCGCAGGCGGCGACCGCTGCATCGCCCGCGTACGACTTGGCCGCCGCGGTGGCGATCGGAACCTGCTCGTCGTTCTCGGCGACGCACCAGGCGGCCCAGTAGGCGATCGACCGCGCAAGCTCGGTCTCGACGAACGTGTCCGCCAGCTTGTGCGAGACGGCCTGGTAGACGCCGATCTTGCGCCCGAACTGCTCGCGGTTCTGCGCGTGCTCGACGCCGAGCTCGAGGGCCTTCTTCCCGATCCCGACGGCCTCCAGCGCGAGCGCTGCGAGCCGCTCCTCTTCGGGCCGCGAATCATCGAACAACGACTCGCCGACGTTGGCGCGACCGGCCTCCTCGTAGAGGACGGCCTGGTCCACGAACCCCAGCTCGGCGGCGCTGATTTCCTCCTTCGTCCAGCCGCCGTTCATCAGGGCGTCGCGCGCCTCCCGGCGAAGCAGCTCCTGCTCTTCGGTGAACGCGAACTCCATCAGCGGGACCTCGGGAGGCCGAGAACCCGCTCGGCGATGATGTTCCGCAGGATCTCCGACGTGCCGGCCTCGATCGTGTTCCCGCGGCTTCGCAGCTGCTGGTGGCGCCAGTAACCGTCGTCCTCGCCCTCGAGGATCTCCATCGCCAGCTTCGTCAGCCGCTGGTTCTGCTCCGACCAGTGGAGCTTGGAGACGGAGCCCTCGGGGCCGGGGATCCCGGTCTGCATCAGCGTCGTCAGCGAGCGATAGTTCGTCAGCTTGAGCGCCTGCAGCTCGATCCACTCCTGGGCGACGCGGTCGCGGATGATCGGGTCGTCTGCACCGCGCTCCTTCGTGAGCGCGACGAGCTTTTGCACCTGCGCTTCGAGTGCACCGCCGAGTGCGAAGCCGAGCGTGCCCCGCTCGTGGAGGAGCGTGGTCATGGCGACCTGCCAGCCGTTGCCGATCTCGCCGAGGAGATTCTCCCGCGGCACTTCCACGTCCGTGAGAAAGATCTCGTTGAACTCAGCC